>CAJXRJ010000598.1 GCA_913058555.1 uncultured bacterium | reverse complement strand
CCCGCTGCCGCCAGTTCTCACACATCCTCCAACGCCCAGGGTCGCTGCAGTCCGCAGCGAGGGCACTCCCCTCTTCCTTCCTGGAAACCTGGTCCGAGCCCTCAACTCGAACCACTCCCGTCAAGCTCCAGTCATGAGTCAGGCACACGCCGCCGCTTCTACCAGCGGCACCTCATCCGAAGCCCATTCCAATAGCGGAGGGGGGGCCGTCGAGCGATTTAGCTACGACGACGCCATCGTTCGCAAGTTTGTGTTCGCGACCTACCTATGGGCGATCGTCGCGTTCCTGGTCGGGCTCTACATCGCAGCCCAGCTGCGCTGGCCGTCGCTCAGCTTCGGCCAGGAGTACCTGACCTTCGGCCGCCTCCGCCCACTGCACACGAACGCCGCTATCTTTGCGTTCGCTGGCAATGCCATCTTTGCAGCGATCTACTACTCGACGCCGCGATTATGCAAAGCAGCGATGTGGTCGAAGGGGCTCTCCAACTTCCACTTCTGGGGGTGGCAGGCGATCATCGTCTCCGCCGCGCTCACGCTGCCGTTCGGCATTAGCCAGAGCAAGGAGTACGCCGAGCTTGAATGGCCCATCGACATCGCCATCGCGGTGGTCTGGGTCGGCTTCGGGATCAACTTCTTCATGACCCTGAAGAACCGCCGGGAGCGCCACATGTACGTGGCTCTGTGGTTCTACATCGCGACCATCGTTACGGTCGCCATCCTGCACATCTTCAACAATCTCGTGGTGCCGGCGGGGCTCTTCAAGAGCTACCCGATCTACGCCGGTGTGCAGGACGCGTTCATGCAGTGGTGGTACGGACACAACGCCGTGGCGTTCTTCCTGACCACGCCGTTCCTCGGCCTGATGTACTACTTCCTGCCCAAAGCGGCGGGCCGCCCGGTCTTCTCGTACCGGTTGTCCATCATCCACTTCTGGTCCCTGGTGTTCATCTACATCTGGGCCGGCCCCCACCACCTCCACTACACCGCGCTCCCCGAGTGGGCTTCCACCCTTGGAATGCTCTTCTCGCTGATGCTCTGGATGCCGAGCTGGGGCGGGATGATCAACGGTCTTTTGACCCTGCGCGGCGCGTGGCACAAGGTCACGACCGACCCCGTCCTGAAGTTCTTCGTGGTCGCGATCACGTTCTACGGCATGAGCACTTTCGAGGGCCCGTTGCTCTCGATCAAGTCGGTCAACTCCCTGAGCCACTACACCGACTGGACCATCGGGCACGTGCACGCTGGCGCCCTCGGCTGGAACGGGTTCATGGCCTTCGGGATGGTGTACTGGCTGGCGCCCAAGATCTTCCAGGCGCCGCTGCACAGCGTGAAGCTGGCCACCACCCACTTCTGGATGGCCACCATCGGCATCCTGCTCTACGTCGTGTCGATGTACGTCGCCGGCGTGACCCAGGGCCTCATGTGGCGTCAGCTGACCCCGGAAGGACAGCTCTACTATCCCGACTTCGTCGAGACCACCGTCAAGATCCTGCCCTTCTACATCATCCGCGTCCTCGGCGGCTTGCTGTTCCTCGGCGGCGCGCTCGTTGGCGCCTACAACCTGCTGAAGACCTGGGGCGCCCGCCCGAAGGAGTACGCGGTTGAAATCCACGAGGCTCCGCCGCTCGTTGGTGAGTACCCGATGGAGGCGCGTCCCGAGACCGAGCTCGTCGCGGCCCTCGAAACCGCCAAGAAGATGCAGGTGTTCTCCACCCTTTGGTGGCACCGTCACTGGGAGCGCAAGCCCCTTCGCTTCACCCTCTGGACCACCGTCGCGGTCCTCACCGCGTCGCTGCTCGAGATCATCCCGACGTTCGTCATCCGCTCGAACGTGCCCACGATCGCAAGCGTCCAGCCCTATACCCCGCTGGAGCTCTGCGGCCGCGACCTCTACGTCGAAGAGGGCTGCTACAACTGCCACAGCCAGATGATCCGGCCGCTCCTGGCCGAGACCAAGCGCTACGGCGAGTACAGCAAGCCCGGCGAGTTTGTGTACGACCACCCATTCCAATGGGGCAGCCGCCGCATTGGCCCGGACCTGGCCCGCGAAGGCGGCAAGAACTCGACCCTGTGGCACGTCTTGCACTTCGAGAACCCGAGCGAGATCACCCCGAACTCGATCATGCCGGTCTACGCGTTCCTTCATAAGAAGAAGATCGACTTCAGCTCCATCCCGGTGCGGATGCGGGCCATGCAGGCCCTCGGCGTTCCGTACTCGGACGAAGAAGTGGCCTCCTCTGTGGACGACGCCAAGGCCCAGGCGGCGAAGTACGCCCAGGAATTCATCGATCAAAACGGCGGCGTGCCGTACGCGATCGATGGGACACCAGTGGACCTTGCCGATCGCGAAGTGATCGCCCTGATCGCGTACCTGCAGCGCCTCGGAACCGACCTCTACGCAGAACCGCCGGCCGAGCCCAAAGTCGGCATGCTTCCGGGTGACGGTCAAGCCAACGTCAAGGTCGCCACCGGCGCCCAGGGAGGTAAGTGATGCTACGTGATGTCCTCAGCGACGGTCTCCTGACCCACTTCGCCACCATCGGCCTTGTCATGTTCGTCGGCGTGTTCCTAGGAACCTGCGCCTGGATCCTGAGCCGCAGCAAGGGAGAGGTGTCCGATTGGGCCCACCTCCCCCTCGCGGGCGACCAAGACGAGCCCACCGACGACCGCACCAGCCGCTAACGCACACCCCCTCCCCGAACCATGTCGAATCAAACACCGAACCCCGCCGCCGAGGTCGCCGTCACCGGCCACGTCTACGACGGCATCCAGGAGTACGACAACCCGCTACCCGGCTGGTGGACGCTCGTCTTCTATCTCACGATCCTCTACTCGATCGGCTACCTCTTCATCAACTTCGCCCAGCCCCAGTGGGTGGACTCGAACTTTGAGTACGAGGCCTCCGTGGCTGCCGAGCTTCAGCGTCAGTTTGCCGAGCTCGGAGAGCTTGAGCCCGATGGAGCGACGCTTATGAGCTTCCTGTCGGATCCAGAGCAAGCGAAGTGGCTCAAGGTTGGCGAGGCGGTCTTCATGACCAACTGCGTCTCCTGCCACGGCCGTGACGGCTCGGGTGTTTCCGGCCCGAACATGACCGATGATCACTTCCTCAACGTAGCCGTCCTCGAGGACATCCCGAAGGTCGTCTCCGAAGGCGCCAAGGAAGGCGCGATGCCCGCCTGGGGCAACCGCCTTGGCAAGAACGAGATCATCCTCGTCTCTGCTTACGCCGCCTCCCTTCGCGGGCTCGGCCTGCCAAGCGCAGGTGGCCGCCCGGAAGAAGGCAAAGTTATCGCCCCTTGGAGCGCCGCCGCGTCCAAGTAAGGCCACTCGAAAGGCACTGTGTCGGCCAACTGGGCCGGCCGAGGCCGACCCTTCACCGAAAACAGGCGACGACCCGCCGATCCCGATATGTCTCCCTCGCCCTCTGATTCTCCGCTCCTCACACCCGAGAAGCACGTCCTGTCCACGCTGGAAGCGGACGGTTCGAGACGCTGGCTACGGCCCAAGCTCTCGAAGGGAGCCATGTGGAAGCGTCGACGGATCGTCGCTTACCTGCTTCTCGCCGTCTATTCAGGGCTGCCATGGCTCAAGATTGGCGGCAAACCGGCGATGCTCGTCGACCTCCCTGGACGCGAGCTGACGCTTTTCGGGCTGTCCTTCCTGGCCACCGACACGGTCATCTTGGCCCTCGCGGTGCTGGTGCTGTTCCTCTCGATCTTCTTCATGACAGCGCTCTTCGGGCGCGTCTGGTGCGGCTGGGCCTGCCCCCAAACCGTCTACATGGAGTTTGTCTTCCGCCCGATCGAGCGCCTCTTCATGGGCACGTCGGGCAAGGGCGGCAAGCCGAAGAAGGTGGCCCCGTGGCGCACGGGCGCCATGTACGCGACTTACTTCGTGATCTGCCTGCATCTGGCGCAGACGTTCATGGCTTACTTCGTGGGGGCCGAGAACATCCAACAGTGGGTCTGGAGCTCCCCCCTCGATCACCCCGCTGCCTTTGCGATCGTCGCGGCGCTGACCGTCGCAATGATGATCGACTTCGCGTTCTGGCGTGAGCAGCTCTGCATCATTGGCTGCCCATACGGACGCCTGCAGTCGGTGCTGCTCGACCGCAGCTCTACGATCGTCGCCTACGACGAAGGGCGCGGTGAACCCCGTGCGCCCATGCGCAAGTCGGACGGCGGCAGCTTCGAGAACCGCGGTTCTTGTGTCGACTGCTCGATGTGCGTGCAGGTGTGTCCCACCGGCATCGATATCCGCCAGGGTCTGCAGATGGAGTGCATCCACTGCACCCAGTGCGCAGACGCGTGCGACGACATCATGGAACGCACCAAACAGCCCAAAGGGCTGATCCGGTACACCTCCCAGGCCGCCCTCGAAGGGGAGCATCAGAGCCTCCTGCGACCGCGGGTGGTGATCTACGGCAGCCTCATCACAGGCCTCACGATCCTCCTGCTGGGCCTTGTGTCCCACGTCCCCCACGCGGACGTCACGCTCCTTCGCAGCCTCGGCCAGCCGTACCGGCTCAGCGATGCCGGCGACGTGCAGAACACGATGCGCCTGAAGATCCACAACCGGACCAAGACGGACCGCACCTACTTCATCGAGCCGGTGTCCCCCGCAGCCCTTGGCTTCACCGAAGAAACCCGGGCCAGCTTCGCCCTCAAATCCGGCGAGACCGTCACCGAACCGATTCGCTTGGTGCTCCCCCGGGACTGTCTCTTATACACATCTCCGAGCCCACGAGACTAGGCATGATCTCG
>CAJXRJ010000597.1 GCA_913058555.1 uncultured bacterium | reverse complement strand
CGGCAGCGTCAGATGTGTATAAGAGACAGCTTCAATGCCTTGCCGCCCTCGGTGTCGCCAAACAGGGATTCGGTGTCGCCAAACAGGGATTCCGGATCCTCGGAACTTGGCGAACCCCGCGGCCCCTCCAATCCCTAGCGATCGCATACCTCCTCAGCGGCTTTACACCGTGGCCAGAGCCCCTCTGGTTCAGCAAACGACCAAGAAAATTCCAACGACTCCAACCTTCGCCGTAGTCCCGAGTGCCCAGACCGCCTAGGGATTGCGTAGACGCCAGGCCCAGGCAAGCTTTGCCCACGGCAAGGCTGAATCCCCCTAACCCCGCACCAGCTCCTCGACCCCATGACTTCCGCTAGCCACAACGAACCTGGCTCCGACGGCTCTTTGCCGGCCGGCTGGGACTTTCATGCTTGGGGCGACGGGTTGTCTGTCGAGCAGCTCACCCTGCAGCAGGACCTCTCTTGCCTTGTGGACGGAGAGCTGGACGAGGGCGCCGCTGCCCGGGCGATGGTGATGTTAGAGGACTCCCAGGAGTGCCAGACGTACTTCGAGGACATCCGCCGTTTCGCCCGCTTGCACAGGGATCTCTCTGATCCCCAGCGGCTTGAGGCACGTGTTGCGATGCTCGGATCCGCCGAGATCGCCCGTGCCGCCGAGAACATCGACCTGGCCCATCGCCTCGCCACGATCTTCTATCAGCTCGGCAAGGCGTACACGTTGTCCGGGCTCGATCCGGACGGCTTCAGTGAGCGAGTCTTTGAGTCGGCCGTTCCGGTGGACACGACCAAGACCCGCGGAAGGGGTTTTGTGGATGGCGTCATGTCATCGGGCCGGGCGGATGAGCTGGTGCAAGATTCGAACGCCGCTGATCTTTTCGCGGCCGACGACTCAGCCGCATGGGGGGGCCGTGAGGCCTGGACCCAGGCGCGGCATCTCCTCAACGGGCGACTCGAGCGCATTGCCGACCCCCTTGAGAAAGGCCGGCGGCTCCTTGAGCAAGCGACTGAGATCGATCCGAGCCATGAAGAGGCCCGTATCTACCTCGCTTACGTGCTTGGGCGTGAGGGCAAGTCGCTGCGCGCAGCAGCGCTCTATCGGGACGTCTTCGACACGGCCATGACCCTTGCAAACCGCGGTCACGCGGCCATGCAGCTCGGTCGCATGCACTTCCTCGAAGGTGACTTCCGCGAAGCCATGGTGCTCTGGCGTTGGATGACGGTGTCGGGGCTGGCCAAAGACGACCCGCGTTTCAGTCTCGTGCACTTCAACATCGGCGTAGCCCACGCAGTCACGGGCAACGACGACCGCGCCCTTGACTCGTTCCGGGCCCTGATGGACCAACATCTCGAATCGGGGGGCGCGGCTTCGGAGCTCGCAGCCCTCTTCGTAGACAACGAGGACGCCCGCAAGATCTTCGAGGAGCGCCCCGGCTTCGTCGATCGACTGGCCGCCCGCGTTCCTGAACTCATCGCTGACGCCGTCTAACTACCCGTGCCGGCAACGACTTCCGGCTCCCTCTCGGCTTCGCGTTCACCTCGCCTGCGACCACATCAGAAACAGCCCCAATCCCGAGTCTTCCACCGAGACGCTTTCCTTTGGGGTTCACCACGTAGCTATGACACTTCGCACTAACGATTCATCAAGCGATCAGCCAAGGGCCCCCCGTTTGGGTGCTTTTGGACTGAGTGCTCTGGGTGCCGTTGCCCTCATGCTGGGGGCATTCCTCAGCTCTTCGGAGGCGGTTGCGCTTCCTGAGAAGCCCGGCGATTCGTCGGGAAGCGACCCCACTGTGGGAACGCTGCCTTTCATTGGCGGTGGAGGCGACGCTGATCTCGATCAGACGATCACGCTTCGGGGCAACCTCGACGACCTGCGCAACGTGTTGGTGGATGCGGGCGGAGACGGATTCGTGGAGGTGATCGATCTCGGCAACAACGACGGTTGGGCGCGCTTCTACGGTGACGTCCGGCTTGAGCTGGATGCGGACACGCTGTCGAACATCAGGGTGGCGATGTTCTCAGGGTTCGAGGGTGGCGGGCTGCGCTACCTGGTGCGCACGGCACAGGGCTACGGCTCAGTGCAAAGCCTTGTGAGCGGCTACGAACTCCCGATCGATCTCGTGCGCCTCTCGAAGGCCGGCTTGCTCGACGATCCGGCGTACATCTACACCATGCATCGCACCGGCGCCCGCACCATGACCTCCATGGAGACGGATCCGATCACAGGCAACGTGGTGATCTTCCAGGACGTCTAGTCTTCGGAGATTGCGCCATGCTCTCCGCACGACGGTGAGAAGGGCGTCAGTGAAAAGAGGCGGCGGCTGGAGACCCGAAGGGACTCCAGCCGCCGCCTTCGATTTGCCACGATGGGGCCCATGACAGAGAAACTCGAGGTGGATTGGACGGTGCTCGCGATTGATGCGGGGACCACGGGTGTCACGGCGATCGCGTTTGATCAGGGCCTTCGACCTGTGGCCCGGGCCTACGCGGAGTTCCCGCAGGGCTTCCCGCGGCCAGGGTGGGTGGAGCACGATGCCACCGCGATTCTCCAGGCCGTCGATCTGGTCACCGGAAGGGTCCTCGCTCAGCTAGGGAAGGCGCCGGCGGCGGTGGGGATCACGAACCAGCGCGAAACGGTGTTCGCCCTCGACACTTCAAGCGGGCAGGCGCTCGCGCCAGGCCTGGTCTGGCAGGACCGAAGAACGGCGGAGCGCTGCGGCGAGTTGCGTGAGCAAGGGCTGGGTCCCATGGTGCGGGAGCGCACGGGGCTCGTCCTGGACCCTTACTTCTCGGGGACGAAGATCGAATGGCTGCTTCGGAACGCGCCCGGGGTCCGTGCGGCGGTGGACCAAGGACGGTGCGCCTTCGTCACCGTGGACGCGTTGATCGTCCACCACTTGACCCGGGGCCAAGCCCTCGCCACCGATCCGACGAACGCCTCGCGGACGATGCTCTTCGACATCGAACGGCGCGACTACTGCGATGAGCTCCTGGAGGTCTTCGGGGTTCGAAGGGAGAGCCTGAGTCCGGTCCTGCCGTCGGCCGGGCCGTTTGGGACGGCCGAGCTTGCGGGGCCGAGCGGTCCGGTTTCTGTGCCGATCACCGGCTTGCTGGGGGACCAGCAGGCGGCGCTCTTTGGGCAAGGCTGCACGGGCGCAGGGGACCTCAAGACCACCTACGGCACCGGTTGCTTCTTGCTTCTGAACACGGGGGACTCCCGTGTGAGTTCCACCGCGGGACTGCTGACCACACTTGCCGCGGATGAGCACGGCGGCGCGGCGTTTGCCTTGGAGGGGAGCGCCTTTGCGGGGGGATCCATCATCCAATGGATGAGAGACGAGCTGGGGTTGCTGCGGGATGCGAGCGACTCCGAGGCCATGGCTCACTCCGTTCAGGACACGGGCGGGGTCGTGCTGGTTCCGGCGTTCAGCGGGCTGGGGGCTCCCTACTGGGACGCTGAGGCCCGCGCTGCCATCTTCGGCATGACGCGGGGCACCAACGCAGCGCACATCGTTCGGGCCGGGCTCGACGCCATCGCCCATCAATGCACGGACCTCGTGGAGGCCCTGCGGGCCGACAGTGGACTCGCTGTTCGCGCCATGAGGGTCGACGGTGGGGCCGCCAACAACAAGTACCTGATGCAGCGACAGGCGGACCTTGCCGGTCTCGTGGTCGAACGTCCGAGTGAGGTGGAAGCGACCGCCCGCGGGGCCGCTGCCATCGCAGCCCTTGGGGCGGGCTTGCTCGATGGGGCCGCGATCCGATCCGCGCTCATCGAGGAGTGTGAGACCTTTCAGCCGATCCCGCGGGGCGCGGACGGCGCGGCGCCCGAGGATGTCGCCGCGGTCCGGGCGCTTTGGAAAGACGCTATCGCTCGGACCCGTTCGCGGCCTTCACCAGATTGACGATGAGCCGGCTCCGGGTCGCCATCTCGCGGGTGACCGTCGTCTCGATCGTGCGCCCGCCATAGGTGCACCGCACAGACAGAGGGAAGCTCCGGTCTGCGATCAAGTTGAACTTCTGCTCGTCGGCGAGGTTCTCCCGCGGGATCACGAGGGCGTCGAGGACGCGCCCACTGGGGTCGCGTACATCGAGCCGCACGTCGACGTCCCTCGCGATCATGTCCATGCGGGGGAGGCGCAGGTCCAGGGCGATGCGTCCGGACCGTGGGGTCGTCTCGACGAGGGCCCCCGGAGCCACCACCGCCCGGCTGACGAAGATTGCCTGTCCAATGGCGATGGTCACCGTGTAGTTGCCCGCCGGGAGCTCGAGGGAGCCTTTGGTGCCCTCTAAGAACTCCCGCGTGACGTGTTCACGATAGAGCACTTCGTCGCCCTCCATCAGGATGATGAACGCACGGGTCATGGGGCCTTCGCTCGCGGGGCGCCCTTGGGGCCAGTGGAGCCTCAAGTGCCCGAGCTTTCGGGTCAAGCGGCCGAGCTGCCGGATCTCGCCGGAACTCAGGGAGATCCGGTCGCATTCGGCAAAGCGGCCGTCTTGACCCTGCAGTGACACGACCCAGGTTCCTTCCGAGAGGGGAGGGGATTCGAAGGACCCGCCCGGGGAGGCAGCCTCGTTCCCCAGGTCGAGGGTGCGTCGGTAGCCGGTCCGCGCGTGCTGGAACTGCAGCCGCGCGGGCAGCAGCGACGCGTCAACGGACCCGTGGATCTTGGCGGCGGGTTTCGCCGACTCCACGTGGAGGTGGAGGGCTTCGACGGGCCAGCCTTCCGCGGGGCGCGGGAAGAAGGTGGGCGTGAAGGACGGGCCACCTTGGGCC
>CAJXRJ010000596.1 GCA_913058555.1 uncultured bacterium | reverse complement strand
CTCTCAGGCGGCAGCATCCTCGGGGACAAGAGCCGCATGGAGCGCTTGGCCCAACGCACGGAAGCCTTCATCCGCCCGAGCCCCAGCGCCGCCACCCTCGGCGGTGTAGCCCAACGAACCCGCGAATCGATGCTCCTCGTCGAAGCGGCAGGCTTTGACGTCGTGCTCGTCGAAACCGTCGGGGTTGGCCAAAGCGAAACCGCCGTGCGGGGCATGGTCGACACGTTCGTCGTGCTGCTCATCCCCGGCGCTGGCGACGAGCTCCAGGGCATCAAGAAGGGCATCCTCGAGGTGGGCGATATCCTGGCTGTCAACAAGGCCGACGGCGACCGGGCTGCGCTGGCCCGGACCGCCGCGCGGGACCACGCAGCGGCCATGCGTTACCTCCGCCCGAAGGATGATCACTGGACCCCGAAGACCCTGACGGTCAGCGCGGCGACGGGCGCCGGACTCGACGAGCTCTGGCGGGTGATCTGCGAGCACAAGGCCGCCCTGGAATCCGCCGGAGCCCTCGAAGGCCAGCGCAACGCCCAGGCCGAGCGCTGGATGTGGTCCCTCATCGAAGAGCGATTGATGCGGTCCTTCCGCGACCACGCCGGCGTGCGCGCCGCCCTCGAGTCGACGATCCAGGCCGTTCGCGCCGGTGAGACCCCCGCTGCGGGGGCTGCAACGGCCTTGCTCAAGATCTTCGGTGGCACCCAAGGCGGGCAATGAGCGGGCCTCCAGGCCGACTTTGGCCCGATTCTGGGGTCCAGCTCCGTCCGATCCAGCCGATGATCCCGGGATGAAGCCCACCGGAGTCGACCAATTCTCCGCCTCGCCAACGGTGCGAGTCGTAGCGGTCCTTGGATGGTTCATCGTCACGGCCATGGCCTTCATGAGCCGCTACGAGCGCTTCACGCCGATGCTCGCCACGATCATGGCCACCCTCGTCATTGGCATCGCGTCCATGGGCATGACCTGGGCCCTCCTTCCGGTGTTCCGAGGGAAGGAGCGCAGGTCCAAGCTGCGATGAGCGGGATCGGCTCGACCGCTCGGACGGCGGTCCTCGTCGCCATCGCCGTCCTCCCGGCCTGCGGCGAAGACCCGGGCGCACCGGAACCCACGGCACCAAAGGCCACGCAAGAGGACCCCGGCGGCGGCTGGGTGGTGGGGATGCCAGGGAGCTTCGCCGTACGAACGCCCCACGGGGAACTTGCCAGACGCCTCGCGGCCAGGGATCTGTCCCAAGGATCATCGAGCGACGACCTCGGCCACATCGGATATGCCCAGGGATCCGAAGGGGCGCCCGCCGTCAGCGGCGTGCTGACCAAGGTCGACGGCAAAGTCCATCCTGCGCCCACCCTGCTCGTGCACGGGGACGCGGCGGCGGCGGAGCTCATCGACATCGACGGCGAGCTATTGCACCGCTGGGAGCTCCCCTACGAGCGACTGCCCGAAGCCTTGCCCCTCGAGGCCGACCACCAGATTCCCTGGCGCGCCGTGGAGCTGCTCGAAGATGGTGGACTGATCGCGATCCACTCAGGTCGCGCACTCGTCCGGATCGACAAGGATTCACACCTCAAGTGGGTCACGTACGGCCGCTTCCATCATGACATCGCGCGGGATGCCGACGGGCAATTGCTGGTCCTGAGCCGTCAGAGCCGCGTCGTCCCTGAAGTCCACCCCACCGAGGCCGTCGTGGACGACCTCCTCGTCACCGTGAACCTGGGGACCGGGAAGGTCATCCAGGAGCTATCCCTCTGGGACGCGCTGCGGGAGTCGCCGTCTGCGGAGCTCCTCGATCAGCTGACCGTGCGTGAAGGCGACGTGATGCACGCGAACGGGCTCTGGAGCGTTTCCGAGGGAGATGCAGCAGCCATGGGCATCGATGCCATCCGGGCGGGGTCGGCGCTCGTTTGCATGCGCGACCTGGACCTCGTGGCCTGCGTGGATCGGGGGAAGGTCGCGTGGTTGACCCATGGCCCACGGTCGTCCCGCTGGCGCGGGCTGCACGACCCGACGGTCACGCCCAGGGGCACGATGGTGGTGTTCGACAACCTCGGTGGACCCGGCGGCACGTCACGCCTCTTGGAGATTCGCCCCGCGGATGGCTCGATCGCGTGGAGCTACGGCGGTGCCCCTCCGGAGTCGTTCCATTCGCTGTTTTGCGGCACCGTCCAGGTCCTCGAAAGCGGCAACCTGCTCGCCGCAGAATCCTGCAACGGCCGCGCCATCGAGATCGACCCGAAGACCCGCGAGATCGTGTGGGAGTACGTGAGTCCCCACATCACAGGACCGGGGGGTCGGTACGTCGCGGCCCTCTTCGAAGCGACGCGCATCGAGACGCCCCTCCCATGGCTCGACTGACCGGACCGAAGCCCGAGGCTTGGGACCTGAAGCCGGCCGATCAGTCGGTCTTCGCCTTCCGCCAAGCCCACTCCGAGGGCTCGCGGTGGAAGTGCCCTTCGGCGAGCAGAAGATTCTGGTCGCTGAACATCTTGTGGACCCCCTTGGGAACGCCACCTTCGAACTGCCCGACGTAGCGCTTGACGCCCCCGGAGTAGTACTCGGTGCGATCGCCCGTCGGCTCGCCGGCGATGAAGCCCTGCTCCCAGACCTTGTTGCCCTCCGCATCGAAACCCGCGTGGGATCCTTCCGCGGCGCCCGCCACGAAAAGCCCGAGCTGGCGGATCTTGCCGTTCGAATGGTAGCGGGCGACTTCACCATCCAAGATGCCCGCGAGGTAGGTGCCCGTCCACTGCAAGGCACCGCTTGGATCCCAGAGACTGCGAAGGCCATTGAGCTTGCCGTTGTCGTACACGGACTCCTCAACCATCAGCCCCTTCGGTGCGTACTGGCGGTGGATTCCCTGCTCTTTGCCGAGGATAAAGCGGCCTTCGGACTCGACCGTTTCGTCTCGGAAGTATCGGACATGTCGTCCGTCGCGCTCGCCATCGACGTAGTTGCCTTCTTCCGCAAGGTTGCCGTTGTCGTGCCAACGGCTGAACGAACCCGTCAGTTTGCCGTCGTCGTACTGGGCACGGACCCGCTGAAAGCCGTTGTCGTGCCACCACATCCAGCTCCCATCTCGCTTGCCTTCCCGGTAAGAACCGCTGAAGACCCTCTGCCCCTCTGGGTTGTGGGCGATCCAGGCGCCCGCTCGCCCTTCCTCTGGAATCGATGTGTGATTCGACTGAAGATCCCCATCCCTGATAATGGTGCCCTCATCGAAAGACCCTTCGCACTGGGTCTTGCCGTCGTCGTACCAGAACGTCCAGTACCCGTCCATGCGCTTCGCGCCGGACTCGGCTTCGACGACGTGCCCGCGGCAACGCAGGGCGCCCGTGTCGTAGCGCATCTCAATCTCTTCGCCCGCGCCGGAGCAGGAGACGAGCATTGCCTGAAGAGCAGCGAAGCCAATGGCCACGCGCGAGCGGAGGGGAGTTGGGTGGTGCGACTTCAACGGATGGGCCTGGGGCTCTTTTCCTCGGATCCCTTCGACGCTTCGGACCTCAAAACCTGCGCCCGATCGAAGCAGCGTCGCCTAGCCCGAGAGAATCTCAAATCGGGGCGGCACCTCGCCACCCCCGCCGACCAGATCGCCGGCGGGGAGGGGCCAGAGGGCGGGCTCGACAGGATCGCCAAACAGCATCGTCAAACAGAGTCGCCAAACAGAGTTGTGAATCTGGGTCGTCAATCTGGGGCCGTCAGGACCACCTCGACCGGACCACCGGGCCTCGCCACGGTCAGGTGAAGGTCCGCGCTTGCCGGCAGGGCGTCGATGATCTCAAAGAGCTGCCGCTGGCCGCCGACGACCTTGCCCTCGGCGGCCACGATGATGTCCCGCACGATGTGTCCGATCATGCCGTCGGCGGTCCGCCCCGTGCGCATGGCCCGGAGCTGGGCACGCTCGGCGCTCGTGTCATTGAAGACCTCGGCGACGACCACTCCCTGGGACGGGACTGCTGCCGGTGTGTTTAGATCGCCGAGGAGCATGGCCGATCTTTCGTCGCCCATGACAAGAAAGCCAAAGCGCGGGCTCCAGCGGTAGCCCCGCCCGATCAATGACGGGACGACCTCTTGGATGGTGGCGATCGGCTGCGCGAAGCCGACTCCCGCGCGCCTCCGCGACCCGAGGTAGATGGCGGCGATCATGGCAACAACACGCCCCTGATCGTCGATCAATGCGCCCCCCGACGAGCCGGCATGCAACCCGACGTCGGTTTGAATCGTGCCATTCAGGACCACCCCGCTGGTGGACCGAATCTGCCGATCGAGACCGCTGACCGTCCCGATGGAAAGCGAGGGGCCCAGTCCATACGGACACGCCAGGCTGAAGATATCCATCCCCACGGCCAAGTCGTGGGAAGTGCCCATCCGAATGGGTAGGAGAGACTCCGGAGGAGCATCCACACGCACCACGGCGAGGTCGTGTTCGTCGCTCATTCCCACGAGCTTTGCGTCGAGGACCGTGCCGTCGCTAAGAGTCACAAAAGCGGCGGTCGCGTTCTCCAAGACGTGACGGCAGGTGACGATGTGACCCTCGGAATCCCAGACGAGGCCTGTGCCCGTGCCAAGAACAACGTCCTCGGAAGCCGCATCCCACTGGCGGAATCTGCCGGCCCTGGCGGAAGCGTCGGAGCCGAGCGTCTTGGCCGTGACGTGCACGACCGACGCGACACCATCGGCGAAGATACGCGTGGGCAGCGTGGGGGGAGTGGGCACCCGCGGCACCGCGATTCGGGGGGCAGCGCTATCCAGCCCGGTGGAATCTGGCCGCGGGGCAACGGCCAAGAC
>CAJXRJ010000595.1 GCA_913058555.1 uncultured bacterium | reverse complement strand
ATGCCTAGTCTCGTGGGCTCGGAGATGTGTATAAGAGACAGGAGGGTCACGGCGGGTGTCATGACCGCATGAAAGCACACTCGAGCGTTTCGTCCTGAAGATTCGCCGCGGCGCGCAGGCCCTCCACGGCCAGGGAGCCACGATCGCCCTCGATCACCTCGGCGAGGCGTGAGATCTCGTCGAGGTGCGAATCCCCCGCCCCAAGGCCCAAGCGGGGTGTCCATTGGGCGATGGAGGTCCTCCGGCGCAGGTAATCCACCAAGAGCCAGCAGGCTTCCTGGTCCCGTGCGAAGGCTGGATCGATCCACCGGGCTTGGTGGTCCGCAAAGCAGAAGTTGGTGGGCCGGTGCGGCCTCGGGGCCTTGCCCGGAGCCCCACGGCTCCCCGCGCCTCCGACACCACGGGGCGCCCCCACGAGGCGTTCGAGTCGATCCGCGGCCCTCGCCGCCAATGCACCCGAAGACGTGAACTTGCCGCCGAAGAGCGTTATTGCGCGCTTTGCCCTGTCGACATCGATGGCGTGCTTGCGCGAAAGGTCCAGGGGGTATTTGGTCGCGCGGTGGTTCTTCTTCACGGCCAACGGCCGGATCCCACAGCGCAGGGAAAGAACATCGTGTGGCTTGAGCGGCGTGGACAGGTTCCGTGCTGCTTGGTCCAGGAGGAATCGAACGTCGTTCCCGTCCGGCTGGAACCCCCCGTCGATGGACTCCACGAGGGTCTCCGTGGGGCCCCAAAGCGCGGCTGGGCCCCAGGGGGTCAGGGTCAGCGTGTCCCCGTGTTCGCCCATCTCAAAGGCGAGGTACTGGTCGAGCCCCTTGGGTCTTTGCACAACCAGGTACACACCCTTCGACAGAGCGTGGCGATGCTCCGTCTGGATGGCCGCCATGTCGGCGACCCCATCGGCCCAGACCCCGGCGGCATTCACCAGGGCCTTGGCCCGGAGGCTCCGGGGGGAATCCGAGCGGCGATCGTGGAGCCTCACTTGCCAATGACCGTCCTGCCAATCGGCGGCCTCGAGGGCGCAGTGGTTCCACGCGTGGGCGTGCTCGGCCCGCGCGCCCAGGATCCAGTCCAGGGTCACGCGCGCATCGGACTGCACCATGGCGGCTTCCTCGTAGGCCAGACCCGCCTGGAAGCGCCCTTGGTGGAGGAACGGGTGCGAGCTCTGATCGCGGAACGGCCGCGAGCGTCTCCGTCCCCCTAGGTGCCAGTATGTCTCGAGGGCGAGTCGAACGAAGGAGGAGGAGCGACCGCCCTTCTTCAGGGGCAGGTAACGAAACGGCGCCACCTGGACTTCATCCGTACCCTCTGAAATCCAATCATCCCTGGCGCGGCAGAGCTTTCGCACCGTGCCGAACTCCAGGTTGCGCATGTAGAGGAGCCCGCCCCAAGCGAGCATCCCCGACGCCTGGCTCGTACCGCCCGCGAAGTCGCCCTTGTCCACAAGGACCGCGCGGTAACCCCGCGAGACCACCTCGCGGAACATCGCCGCCCCGGTCACGCCGCCACCAACGATCAGAACGTCCGTTTCTTCGGGGGTGCCAGGAGCGGCTTCTGCGGATGACGGGAACGGCAAAGTCATTGGTCAGGCATGGGCGCCTGCCCGCCCCGGCGTGACACCCTAGCGCAGGGTGACGGCCACCGCGGTGGTGAAGTTGTTGGTCACGGCGCCGCCGACCACATCCCGGTGCCAGGCCTGGAACGTCCACGTCTCACCGGCCATCGCGGGCACGAACCCGTTGAGCTGGGGCATGGCCTCGAGATCTGGCTTGAAGACGATCGTGCCCACGCCGGGGGCGGTGGCGCTCGAGCCGATGGGCCTCACTTGATGGAGGAAGCGTCCGACGCTTCCGCCCAAGCAGATGAGCCCTTGGGAGTTCGACACCGTCATCGGCGCCGTGGACGTCTTCGACCCCACGAGCATGCCGAACTGCCCGATGGGGAGGTGTGTCCCGCGAATCGTCAAGTCGTTGGCGAAGGCTGAATCAAATCCTTCGGCGATCAATTCGCCCTGGGATCCCGTGGAGTTCGGCGTTGCCGCAGAACACAGAGTCTGGCCCATCTGGCTCCGCTGGACGATCTCGAGGTTGTCGATCCGGCAGATGAGGCCTCGGTTGACACCGATTGGATTCCCGACGTACAGGTTCGTGATCGGCAGGCTCTGGACGTAGTTGCCGGTCAGCAATGTGATGTCGTTCGAGTTGAAGTCGATACCCACGGGGTCGAAGAGGAGCACGCTCACGAAGCCGCTGTCTTCCATGCTGAAGCCCGTGATCAGGTAGTCGACGGGCAGGCTGCCGTTCTCGACGTGGTCGTTCGCAATCGTGACCGTCGTACCCTGCGTGTTGAGGGCCTCGGTCACGGAAGCGTTGCCCATCTTCAGGAAGAACGTCTCATGGTCGATCGTGCTTGACCGTAGCCCTGTGGACGGACCTCCGGGTGCGGGGCGGTTGCACCCGCCAACGAACGTGACGGCCTCACCGATCTGGACGTTGGAAAAGGGCCCGGACGTGATGCCGCCCCCCCTTTCACTCATGACGGTGCCGTTCACGATGATGAGCACGTCGGACGCGGAAGCAAGGGTCGTGATCGAGGCGAGGCCAAAGGCAAGCGCGGCGGTGCGAGAAGTCAAAGCGCGATAGTTCATGGTTCAAATAGGTGGTGGACGATGCGAGTCGTTCTGTCCCAAGAGACCACGGGGGCCGTTTTTCCGCGAGGGCAGGGGGCGGAATCCCGTCCCTGGCTACTCGGTCTTGCCGCCGCTCTCGAAGAACTCGTGGACAGCGTCGAGGTGGCCCTGGATGCCCTTGCGAAAGAGCGGCTTCATCAGAGGGTTCAGGAGTCGCGGCAGGAGCGACATACCCAGAGCGTTCATCTCGATGCGGACGTGCGTGCCTCCGGGGGCTTCCTTGAACTTGAAAGTCGAGTCCCACATGGTGCCGTGCTCCATGCACTTGATGCGCTGGGTGTGGGGTGCGTCAAATTCGGCCACCTCGAACTCCATGGTCATGGAGCGCTTCCCGTGCTGGCGGGTCTCCTTGAAGCGGGCGCCCACTCCTTCGGTCGGGCCGGGGAGACGCTCGACGCTCAGGATGCATGGCACGACCTCCACGGCGCGGTCCGGGTCGGCGAAGGTTCTGAAGACCTCATCGAGGTCTCCGGGGATTGTCTTCTCAGCTACGACAAGGACCATGGTTCGTTCCTGGGATGGGGGGGAAGGGAGGGTGACCATAATGCGTATCGATTTGGACCTGAGACCGAATTCGTGGGCTCCCACCCCAAACGTGCCGGCGTGCGCCACGCCGAACGCCGTGGCGGGCTATCCTTGGGACACCCATGGAAACGCGCCTTCGAACGAATTCGGCTCTCCAGAGCTTCGCCCACTCCTTCGGTCCTTCCATGGCCGGAGCCGTTCTCTTCTTGTCGAGCGCCACGGCCCACGCGCAGCTCGGGCCGCCGCCGGAGCCGGCTGAGAATCCGATCACGGAGGAGAAGCGCATCCTTGGCAAGATTCTGTTCTGGGATGAACAGTTGTCGACGGACAACTCCGTTTCGTGCGGCACCTGCCATATCCCGAGCGCGGGCGGCTCGGATCCGCGCCTCGACATGGGGAGCCGCCACCCCGGGTTGGACGGGGTCTTCGGTGGCGAAGACGACCGCTTCGCGTCCCGTGGTGTGCATCTCGCCAACGCCGCCGGAGAGATTCAGCCCACCGTCGACTTCGGCTTCTCGCCCCAGGTCACGGGCCGGCGATCCCCGACGAACATCGGCGCCGCGTTCTTTGATGAGCTGTTCTGGGATGGCCGTGCAGGCTCCACGTTCATCAACCCAGAGACCGGCCTCGTGAGCATCCCGAGCGGCGGCGCGCTGGAGTCCCAGTCGGTGGGTCCGATCCTGTCGTTCGTCGAGATGGCCGACGAAGGCCGCACCTGGGCGGACGTGCGCACCAAGCTCGAGCGTGTCACTCCGCTGGCGCTTGCGACCAACCTCAATCCCGACACCGTCGCGGCCCTGGGGCTCTACCCCGATTACCCTGCGCTCTTCACCCACGCCTTCGGTGACTCAGCGATCACCGCCGAACGCATTGGCTTTGCCCTTGCGACCTACCAACGCACGCTCCATCCCGATCAGACCCCGTGGGATCTCTACGCTGCGGGTCAGACGAGCGCCCTCAGCAGCCAGGAGCGCAACGGCCTCAACTCGTTCCTTTCGTCCAGCAACCGTTGCTCGGAGTGCCACACCCTTCCGCTCTTCTCCGACGGGAGCTACAGGAACATCGGGCTCCGCCACATCGACGAGGACAACGGTCGCCAGGGCGTGACGGGGGACTTCGCCGACCGCGGCAAGTTCAAGGTGCCGACCCTGCGCAACGCGGGCCTGCGGACCCGGTACTTCCACAACGGCGACCCCACCTTCGTCTCGACCTTCAACGCGGTCTTCCTCTACAACCAGGGCGCGGGCTTCTTCCTCGACAACAAGGATCCGATCCTGGGCACGGTGTTCATGTCGCCGAGCACCGCGAGCAACATCACGGCGTTCGTCCAGAACGGCCTGACCGATCCGCGTGTGGCGGCGGAGCTTCCGCCCTTCGATCGGCCGACCCTCGCGAGCGAGCGCGGCCCTGTGGGCGTCGACCTCGGTGCCTTCCGCGTGGGCACCGGTGGCTACCGTCCTGAGCTGACGGCCGAATCCCCTGCTTACCCAGGGGCCGACGAGTTCCGCATCGGTCTCCACAACGGTCTCGGCGGCGCCCCCGCCATCCTGGGCATGACACGGGTCCAGCC
>CAJXRJ010000594.1 GCA_913058555.1 uncultured bacterium | reverse complement strand
AGATCACGCCGATCAGGACCGAGATCCCAAGGGCCAAGACAGGGGCCGCTGGGGTCACGATCGTCTCTAGCTCCGCCGTTTGCTCGACGATCCAGGGGATGATGAGCCCGATGGCGACGCCCAGAAGGCCGCCGGCGCCGGAAAGCACCATGGTCTCCACGAGGAACTGGGTGACGATGTGCTTGCGCTTGGCACCCAGGGCCCGGCGGATCCCGATCTCACGGGTGCGCTCGGTCACGGTGGCCAACATGACGTTCATGATCCCGATGCCGCCGACGAGCAGCGAGATGCCGGCGATGGATCCCAGCACGATGTTGAAGATGCGCTTGGTCTCAGCGGCCCGAGCCAAGAGCTCGAGGGGCACGATGACCTCGTAGTCCTTGTCGTCATGGTCCCTGCGCAGCATCGATCGGCACGCCGCAGCCACCAACTCCACGTCGATGTCACGGTCCGCCTCGACGATGATCTCGTGAAGCTGCACCTCTTGGATGTCCATGGACCCGCTGCGGATCTGGGTCTGGCGCTCGCCGAAATAGGCCCGGCCCGTGGCGAGCGGCAAGAAGACCTCCCCGCCAGCTTCGCTGGAGGGGTCGGACATGATGCTGCCCTGGGGTAGCCTCGAGCCGAGCACGCCCACAATTTCAAGGTAGTGCTCCCCCACCTTGATTCGCTCGCCGATCGCCGTCTGGAACGGGAAGAGGAACCGCTTGACCTCGTAGCCGAGCACACAGACGAGGCTCTTGGACTGCTCGTCGCTGTCCGTGAGGAATCGCCCGCTGAAGAGCTCGCGGCGGGTCACGTCTTTGAAGTCCCCCGGAGTACACAGCACACGCGGCCGGCAAACCTGGTCCCCAAACCGCACCTCGGCGGGAGTTTGCAGGACAGGAATGGTGCGGCGCACCGCGGGGAAGGTCTGATCGATGCGGTCGAAGTCGTCCCGGGTCAGCCCGTAGCTGAGGACGCGCATCTCCGCGTCCGAATCGCCGGTCTGGGGCGGCTTGACGCTGCGCAAGATGACGTTGCGACTGCCGAGGCGCCGGATCTGGTCCTGTGCCTCAGCGCTCGCGCCTTCGCCCACGGCGAGCATCGCGATGACGCTGGCGACTCCAAAGAGGACGCCGAGTGTCGTCAAGAAGCTCCGCAGCTTGTGCAGCAGGAGGCTTGAGATTCCGAGCCGGAAGGCCCGGAAGAAAGCGCTGCCTCTCATGACGCCACCTCCGGTGCGGACTCAGGAGTCGATGCCGATTCGGACACTGGACGCGACTTCGGTCCCCGGCGGTTCTCAGACACGGACTCGATGTTGCCGTCCTTCAGGCGCAGGACCTTCTCCGCCCGATCGCCCACGTAGGATTCGTGGGTCACGAGCAGGATCGTCTTGCCCTCGGCGTGCAGCTCGTCGAAGAGTTCCAGGATCTCATCCGCCGTCTTGCTATCCAGGTTGCCCGTGGCCTCATCCGCGAGAATGAGCGCGGGGTCGTTGATCAGTGAACGTGCGATGGCGACGCGCTGCTGCTGGCCACCCGAGAGCTGCATGGGACGATGATGAAGACGGTCGCCGAGGCCGACGCGCTCCGCGAGCTTGAGGGCCCGCTCTTCGATGCCCTCGGGGATCTTGTCCTGATACATGACGGGCACGAGGATGTTCTCGAGCACGTCGAGCTGGGGAATCAGGTTGTAGGACTGGAAGATGAAGCCGAGCTCCTTGCCCCTGAAGGACGACAGGGCGTCGTCGCTCATGGAGACGACGTCCCGGCCACGGATTTCATAGGTGCCGGTGCTTGGCCGATCGATGCAGCCGAGCAGGTTCAGCAGCGTGGACTTGCCGCTACCGGAGCTACCCATGATCGCCCAATACTCGCCCTTGTTGAACGTGAAGCTGAACTCGTGCAGGGCACGAACAACCTCATCACCCATGCGGTACTCCCGCGTGATGCCCTTGAGCACCGCGACGGGATCCTTGGAAGGCGTGGTCACGCCGGTCTCTTGGCCGTGCTCCGGGGATGCCACGGGGGCATCCTCCGCGCCATCGGCGCTTGACTGTTCGATCTTCAAGGGGCGGGGGATCTAAACGACTACTCGCCACCGGCCGTGGGGGCCGCTGACTTGGGTGCCTTGCCGCCTTCGGAGGCGCGGGAAGCCATCGGACGGCCGCTGCCTTTCTTTCCAGCGGCTGAGGACCCGCCCTTACCGGAGGGGCGACCACCGCCTGCGCCGGCTGGACGGCCGCCGCCGGCGCCCGATGGACGGCCTTGAGCGCCGCCCGGACGCTGCCCTGTGGCAGCGCCCGGACGCTTGCCGTTCGCACCAACGGGCATGCCCGCGGGCATGTCCGGACGCTCCGCCTCGGGGACGGGCTCGGGCTGGAAGTCCGCGGGCGGAGCCAGGGCCACGATCTGGTTCTCCGTCAGACCCTCGAGCACGGTGACCCACTTCGAGTTGTCAAGGCCCACCTTCACGGAGACGCGCTTGGACTCGGGTCCATCGACGACAAAGGCGATCGTCTCGCCCCCATCAAGGAAGACCGACTGACGTGGGACGTAGTGCACGTCCTTGAGGTCCTCGACAAGGATCTCGACGCTGCACGACATGCCCGGTCGCATGTCTAGGGTCGGGTTCAGCAGGCTGATGTCCGCTTTGTAGAGACGCTGGTTCGGGTTGGAGCGCCAGCTGCCGGAGTCGGCCATGATGGCGACGAAGTCCACACGTCCGTCGAAGGTTCGATCGGGGAATGCGTCGACGGTCACGATGCACGGCTGGCCGACCTGGATCTTCTTGAGCTTGGTCTCGTGGATGCTGGCCTTGACCGTCATACCACCGGCACGGGGGATCGTCGCGATGTCCTGGCGCTCGCGGACCTCGTCCCCCTCTTCGATGGAGTCACCGCTGCCCCAGCGGCTGCGCTCGCGTGCGTAGACCATGAGCCCATCCTCGGGCGCGAAGATCTTTGACTTGACGACCTGGGCGCGCTGCTCGGCGAGCTGAATCCTTTCGCGCTCGAGCTGATAGAGGCTCGACTCGCGGGCGGCTTCGAAGTCCGTGAGACGGGCTGATGCCTGCTTGCGAGTCTTGTCGACGTCGCGGTTACGCGTCGCCACGTCGGCCCTGAGCTCAGCGAGCTTGCGGCGGTTGCCGTAGCGGATGAGGAGGTCCAGCCCACGCTTGGCTTGGTCGAGCTGAATCTCGGCGCGCTTGCACGCGAGCCGGTCCGCGTCGAGCTCGCTCTTCTGAACAAACCCCTCCGCTTCCAGCTTCTCGCTCCATTCGAAATCGATCTGCGCCCTCGTCAGGTCCTCCGTTCGCAGGGCGACGGTCTCCTCTGCGCTCTGTAGTTCGTTGTGCCACTCGCCAGATGCGGTGATCGTCTCGCCGGAGTCCGTATCGGTGCCAACCGCGTCGGCGGCGTCTTCGACCCCGACGTACTTCGCAAGGTCCAGCTCAGCCAGCTCCAGAGCGAGACGCGCCTGGGCAATGTCGCTTTCGTTCTGGATAACCTGGATGTCGTACTGCTCCTTGGCCTTGGTGAACGCAGCCTCTGCATTCTTCACGACGATCTCCTGGCGCACGAGCTCATCTTCGAGCTGCGAGACGTCGAGCTCGACGACCAAATCGCCCGCCTTGAGCATCTTGCCCTCTTCAGCGAGGTAGATGATTGTCGAGCGCCCCTCGACCTCGCACTTCAACGTGATGCTGTCGGTCGCTTCGAGGTTGCCTCGGACCACTTCAGAGATGCGAAGGTCGCCCCGGCGAACGGGCGCTCCCTCAATGGCAACCTCTTCCTTGCCCTTCAGGAGATCGTCAAACCAGCCCATCTTCCACGCGCCGAACCCTGTCCCGACAAGGAGTAGGAGAACGACGAGCACGTTGCCCGACCGGCCGGAGAAGCCGTTTGAGCCTGGGCGGCCAAGCCGTGCAGGGGCGTAGGATCGCAGGAGGGGTTGTTTCATGGGAGGAATCTGCTGACGGAGGGCGAGGCGTCGGTTCGAGCCTTCGGTGAGGGAAGCGAACCGTGTCTGTTAGAGGGCGCGGAGCTCCGCGCTTAATTCGGGGTCGAGGCGCACACCGCCTTCGTCGACGCGCAGGATCTCGAGTTCGAGCCAGAGATCCAGGAGCGACAACGTGAAGTCGATCCGGGCCGAGGTCTCCGCGTCGCGCACCTGGCGCAGGGCGTCCTGGGACTCGAGAAGGTCACGCGTGCTGGCGGTGCCAGCCTGGAGGCTGAGCTCCGCGCCAAGGACGCGGCGCTCGGAAAGCGCCACCGCTCCGATCTGGATCTCGAGGCTCGTGTAGTCGTTGCGAGCGCGGCGCAGGGCGTCGCGCACGGAGACGGTGACCTCGTCGAGGAAACGCTCGTACCCGCGTCGCTGATCCACCAGGGTCAGCTCGGCCCGGCGCCAGGCGTTCCGTGCAGGGAGTAGGTCCACGGGCAAGTCGAGGTCCACGGCGGCGCGGAACTGAACGTCGTCCATGGAATGGCCGAGGGGGTTGCCTTCGTCCGAACTCGAGTCCGCCGATCCGCTGATGCCAAGGCCCGCCCGCAGGGAGTCCCGAAGGATCGCCTCGCGCCGGGTCGCGTCCTGAACTTGGTCGAAGACCGTCATGATGTCGAGGCGATGCTTGATCGCAAACTCAACCACCTTGTCTTCATCCAAGCCTTCGAGGAATGAGCTGTCGCCGCCGAGGGAGCGCAGGATGCCCTCTTCGAAACTGACCTCGACGCCGACGGGCAGCCCGAGGAACACCTTGAAGTCTGTCTCTTATACACATCTGACGCTGCCGACGATATGCAGTGTGTAG
>CAJXRJ010000593.1 GCA_913058555.1 uncultured bacterium | reverse complement strand
GAGATCATGCCTAGTCTCGTGGGCTCGGAGATGTGTATAAGAGACAGATCTTCTCTTCTCGCTTTCTCGTCAACGCGCGAGTCGCGCGCGCTAACGTGACTGTGGGGGCCGATCAGATCGGCGGGAGCTTCTTCTTTTCGATCGGACGGCTCTTATCGCGCGTCTTGTTCTCGGAGGGGAGCGGCACCGGGACGTGGGGCGCTGCGGCGAAGTGAGCCTTCGTGAGGGAGCGGCCGCCGTGGCGGGGGATCCAGCCGGTGAGGCTCTCGCCGGTGCGCTGAATGAAGATCGGTGCGCCGGTCAGCTTCGTCGCGTCCAGGCAGCCCGTGAAGAGCAATTGCCCGTCCGGGGACTGGGTGACCAGCTTGACGGTCATGCCCTCAGCGGCACCGGTCTCGATCGGGTAGATGAGGCGACTGAACGGAGCCAGTCCTTGGGCGACCTTCAGTCCGTTCGTCGCGTTCTCGAAGACCAGCCACTGGGTCATCGGCGCGAAGCTCTGGGCCGCGAAATGCGTGGAGGTCATCTCGACGCTTGCACGCACGTCGCTTTGGGCGATGGCGGACGGGATGGCGGCGGGGGCGGGGACGTGTCCGGCGCCGAGCGCGAGGGTGAGCAGTGCGGTGATCATGGCTTGCCGCCTGTATCGACGCACCCCCGCAAGTCCTTGAGGCTCGACAGCGTCAGTCGGGAAAGAAATTCGTGCGTGAACTTCTTTCACCCCAGGAAGGTTTTTCCCGGTGATCCCTCAAGTGCGCCCTACCAAGCCCCAGAGAGGCGATACGCGGCCCACTCGGCCATGGGGCGCCCCGTGTCGCGCAGGAGTTTTCGCGCGCGGCGGGCGCCTTCGGCGGGAGAAGAACCCGAGAGAAGGGCCCCGTGGAACGCGAGGGAAGCGTGATAAGCGGACTGATCAGAGATCGGCCACTGTGTGAGCAGCGAGCACCGGGTGCCGGCGTCAAGGGCGACCTGGGCGAGGCCGCGGACGGAAGCCCCGTCGAGGGCGCTGCCGTCTCCGCTGGCGCACGCCGCGAGGATGAAGAGCGGAACGCGGGGGGCGGCCGCGGCGAGCTCGTCGGAGGTGACGACGTCGTCGCCGGACATCGCAAGCCCATAGGGCACGGTGCGGACGCAGGTGGCCCCAAGGGAATCCGATTGGCCTGGGCGCACCGGGACGGCGTGGCTGCTCACGTGCAACGGCAACCCCAGGTCCAGGGCGCTCACCAGTGCTTCCCGGGTGGCATTCGGTCCGGCGAGGACCGTCATCCGAGGGTTCATGCGGCCGAGGGACGACAGCTCCTTCATGGCGCCGTCGAGGCCGGGGAGCGATCGGAACGTCGGTGCGCCGATGGCCGTCCATCGTGCCTTCCGAAGATC
This sequence comes from uncultured bacterium, assembly GCA_913058555.1. Taxonomy (GTDB): domain Bacteria; phylum Planctomycetota; class UBA1135; order UBA1135; genus Saltatorellus. Next base: position 3,423 of record CAJXRJ010000593.1, on the reverse strand, counting down.
GACCCTCGGAGCGAGCTCCGTCCCAGGCCTCATCTTCGTGACGATGGTGAGGGACACTTCGGTTCCGAGGCGGTGGCCGGGGCCCCCGGGCTCCCCGAGTGGGAGGACTTCGAAGGGAAGCCGTTCGAGGGTGCCATGGGGCATGAGCACCAGGGATGGGCCGCCATTTCCCTCCGCCATTTGGGCGAGGAGCTGCGCGTTGAGATCGGCCGGGAGGAGCGACTCCGCCAGGGCTCGGAGCTGCCCCCGCAGGCGCTCTGACATCGGCGCCTCCCGCGTGTCGAGGATCCCCTGGCGGACGCGCCGAATCGCCCGCGCGAAGGCGGCGCGTCCCGTGGGAAGGGAGCGGTGCGTCGCGCGGCCAGAGGGCTCGACGTGGACCATGAGGGTGGTATCCGCACCGACGATCCAAATGATCAGGCCGAGGTCCAGACCGCTCGCAAGGGTGAGGAGTTGCTCCCGCGCCTCATCGACGGTGATTCCTGCGTGGGCTGCTTCGATGGCCGCGGCGGCTCCGAGGGCGTCGCGGCGTCCGACGAGGTAGGCCTTGGCCAGGTCTGCGACGGCGGAGAGCCCCAGCCATTCACCGACCGCGCTCGCGTCGATCAGGGCGCGGCGATCGCGCATGTCCCGCTGCGCGGCGGCTGCGAGGGCGGCCTCCAGCTCGAGGATGGCATCGGGCGTCCGCCCGGCTGCCAGGTACGCTCGGCCCCTGAGGGTGTGTAGATCCACCGCTGGGAGACCCTCGGCCGCCGGGCCGCTGAGGGTCAGAAGGGCGCCTTCCGGGTCGCCAAGTTCCAGTTGGAGCGCGGCGCGTAATGGTAGGGCGCGCCGACCATTCTCGGCGTTGGCGTCCTCGCCCTGTGCGGCGGCCATGGTGTCGAGCATCTGGCGCGCCTCGAAGGGCCTTCTGGCCCGCAGGTGGGCCGCAACCATCAACGCAGACCACTCATCCTGTGCCCGTGACGCTTGGATCTCGTCGTCTGCGCCGGGGTTCGGAGGATGGGCTTCGAGCCAGTGGATCGCTTCGGCCGCGTCGTCGCGTGCGAGCCGCTGGACGGCCACCTCCCTTGCGAGTCCCCAGCAGCGTTTCGGTGACCGCACCGTGGCGAGTTCCGAGAGGGCGGCGGAGGCGGCGGTGGGGGAGCCACGCTCACGGGCGACACCCACGAGGCCGAGTAGCGCTCGCTCCCGCCACGGGTCCTGACCCGCGACCTGGGCGATCTGATTCATGCGGCGGAAGCGACGCCCTGCGTCAGCGAGGTCCCCGTCGATGAGGGCGAGTCGCGCCATGATCCACTCGGGTTCCAACTGGGGCGTCGCCATTCCGGCTCGCCCGAAGACGTCGATGGCGAAGGTCGCGGCCCTCTCGACGCCTTGGGCCTCGCCCTGGAACTCCAACGCGCTGAATTCCGCCCCCCCCGGCCAGCTGCGCTCGAGCCGGCGCATGGCGAGTCGCGCGGATAAGGACAGGGCCTGGGCGGCGGGGACCTCATCGCGAAGTTGGCGCGCGCCTTTGATGAAGCGCTCGAGTTGCCCTAGCGCTCCTCGATCGTCCCTCGCATCAGCTCGGCCCGCCGCGGACCTTGCGTCCAGCTCGTGGATCGCGCCACGGATCTCGTCGAACCTCTCCTCCGCCTTGAAGCCGGCGATGCGCTCTTGGGGCGCGAGGGCGCCGTAGTAGCTCGCGATGCGGACCGCTGCATCGTCGCCCATGGCGGCGGCGAGGGTTTCCGCGGCCCCACGCAGCGCCCCATCCGAAACGAGCCCCTCCGCGCGGAACATGGTGAGGGCATCGAAGAACGCGAGCTTCGCTTCGAGTAGCGAAGGCCCTCTGTCGGAAGCGCCTTGGGGCGCTTCCGTGTCGGCCCATCCGGGCGTGACCGGGGCACCGATCGTTCCCCCGGCGGGGGATATGGCGCTCAACACGCCGGCCAAAAGGCCGCAAAGGGCCTTTGGTCTCACTGGCCTCTCAGGTAGCTCGAGCGCTCGGAGGTGTCTGGCAAGGCCCGCACCAGGCTCCGCGCATCCGTCAAGTAGCCGTTTGCGTGGAGTTGGCGCACGCGTTCCCGGATGACGGCTTCGGTGGCGCCCTCAGCTTGGAGGGTCGATGCGTTCCACGCGGGGTCCTCCACGACTTGGAAGGACATGGTGCCGAGCTCGCGGTCGACGCCGTCGATGGTCTCCCATGCCGTCCACTCGTAGGCGCCGCGTGCCAGGGGGTTCGACGTGATCGTTCGGTTCTTCGATTCGATCGTCCAAAGCGACTCTCCGGCTTCGAACAGAGCTGAGCTGGCGTCCGCCGGGTTGGTCGGCGCGAGCATCCTCAGTTCGTAGCGGAAGTGCGTCGCCCCGGCGGACGGCGTGATCTCGAAGAGCGGCCTCGCAGCGAAGGCCCCGGAGGGGGCTTCGGCGCTGAGGACGCGGCCCTTCGGGAACAGCAAACCCGCATGGGCTCCGCTACGAAGGATGGGGGAGTCGGGCAAAGCGCCGTCGAGGGTGCTGGGCCGTGCGCCACCGCCGAGGGCCATGGCCAGGACCAGCGCCGCCGCGGCGAGGGGACTCCAGACCATCCAATTGACCCCGGTGCTGGGGCCGGAGGGCGCGGGGATGGACGGCGCTTCCTGGGATGGGCGTGTGCTTCCGGGGAGGCCTGGTCGAATCTGCCCAGGCCGGGTCGCCTGCGCCCGATGGTCGGCGATGGAGGGGATCGGCTCTTTCGCGTCGCGGTCGAGGACGAGCGGTGACGGCGGCGCGACCTTGAGGCCGTCGACCCATGCTTGCTCCATCGGGCTCGCGCTCAGGTGGCTTTGCACCGCGGCGTGACGATCGGATTCAAGGGGGCCGGCGCCCGGGCCGGAACCGTAGGCGTAGAGCTCCTCAGCGGAAACTTCAGCGGAAACCTCGGCGCCTGCGAGCGCGCCGCTTTCGAGGTAGGCCTCGGCGGATTCCATCAGGGCGATCGCGCGGGCAGCCGATGGTGTCGACTTCAGTTCTTCAAGCTCCGACGAAGAGAGCTCATCGAAACGGATCAGCGTTTCGAGTCCCGTTCCCTGGGAGTTCGGGAGGCCGTCAGGCGCCGGAGGCAGATCGTCGTTGGAATCCATGGGAATCAGATGGGCCGCGCGCCGCAGGTGGGTCGGAGACTCACCGGGCACAGCGTCGTTTCCTGGACGCCCAGTTGCAAGCGTCGCGTAGGAGAGGGGAGCCGCTAACCCTCGGTGAGGGCTTCCTCGTAGGCGAAGTTGTGCACGAGCACTCGCCGTAGGCTGATGGTGGCCCGCCGAAGGCGGTACTTGGTCTGTTCGAGGGATATCGAGAGTTCGTTCGCGATATCGCCGAGGGTCTCACCCTGCACGAAGCGCAGGTCGAGGAGCTGTCTCTTATACACATCTGACGCTGCCGACGATATGCAGTGTGTAG
>CAJXRJ010000592.1 GCA_913058555.1 uncultured bacterium | reverse complement strand
GAGATCATGCCTAGTCTCGTGGGCTCGGAGATGTGTATAAGAGACAGGCCTGGAGAGCCTGCATGGGGTGGCCGGTCTTCGGGAACGCCTGCACCATCGCCACAAGGGCGTCAGGCACCTGACGAAGACGACCAAGATCCTCCCGGAAGGCACTCAGCTCATCGGCGGATGGCAGCTCTCCGTAGAGAAGCAGCCATGCGACTTCCTCGTAGGTGCTGTTGGCGGACAGTTCCTCGATCGCGTACCCACGGTACTCCAGGACGCCAGCCTGGCCATCGATGAAGCTGACGGAGGACTCGGCGGCGGGGATGCCGGCAAGGCCGGGGACGAGTTCAGGAGATGACACGATGGGCTCCGAGGTGGCTGCCGAGGGGCAAAAGGGGGAAACGGAAAGCGGCCGTAGGTTTATGCACGGCGCAGAAGGTACTCGATTAAGAGGCGAGCGCCGACGCCGGTCCCGAGGCCTCGCCCGGGGACATTCCCGCCGGCCCAGTCCCGGTCCCGGGTGTTCCAGGCGGTTCCGGCGATGTCCAGGTGGGCCCATTCGCGGGATTCGTCAACGAAGTGGGCCAGGAACGCGGCTCCTTGGCTCGGACCGGCGCCCATGGCGGGCGACCCGATGTTGGCCAGGTCGGCTGACTTACCGCGCATCCCTTCCTTGTGGGCGTCGAGGAGCGGCAGGGGCCAGACAGCCTCACCGGTGGCCTCGCCGGCCTCGAGAAGAGCATCACGCAGGCCCTCGCTGGAGGCGAACATCCCGGTCAGCTCATGGCCGAGGCCGACGATGACAGCCCCCGTGAGGGTGGCCAAGTCGATGATCACGTCCGGCTTGACTTTGGAATCGACGTAGTTGAGGGCGTCAGCGAGGATCAGCCGGCCCTCTGCGTCGGTGTTCAGGATCTCGACGGTGGTCCCGTTCATCCCCGTGTGCACGTCACCGGGTTTCGTGGCGTTGCCGTCGATGAGATTCTCGCTCGAGGGCACGATGCCGTGCACTTCGAAGGGTACGTCGATCTCGGTCAGGGCATGCATGGCGCCAAGCACCGCGGCACCGCCAGACATATCGAAGCGCATCTCGTCCATCTTGGGGGACGGCTTCAGGGAGTACCCGCCCGCATCGAAGGTCAGGCCCTTGCCGACGAAGGCAATACGACCCTTGGACTTGCCCTTCGGCTTGTAGGTGAGGTGAATGAGCTTCGCAGGCTCCGTGGACCCCTGGGAAACCCCCAGGAGCAGGCCCATGCCCATCTTCTTCATGGCCGCCTCGTCCATGACCTTGACCGTCATGTTCGGGCTGTTCTTCGCCAGCCCCTGGGCCGCCTTGGCGAGGGCCGTCGGCGTGATCACATTGCCCGCGCCGTTCTGCAGGTCGCGGGTGAACATGTTCGCCCGGGCCAGGGCTTCGCCCCGTTTGGCGCCGCGCTTGAAGTCCGTTCCGGGTCCTGCCACCGTCAGGGTCTTGAGCGCAGGTGCGTCGGGCTTGCTCTTCTCGTCGATGTAGGTGTAGGTCGCCATGACGGCGCCCTCGGCCGCTGCGCGACCGGCGATGTCACCGCCGATAGCTTTGCAGGCCACCCCGGACACTTCGATGTGAACCGTCGCAGCGCTGCGGGCGCCCGCTTCCTTCACCGCCACGGCGGCGGCGCGTCGCAGGCCCTCGGCGTCGAGGCTTTCCAGGGCCCCAAGACCAATCAGAAGGACTTCCTTGGCCGAGCCCGAAGTGGCGAAGGTGCCACGCTTGGACTTGGCGGCGCCGTCGAACTTGGCCGCGAAGCTCTCAGGCACATCCACACCCGGGGGCATGTCCACGTCGGCTCCCTCGGTGAGGCAGAGGACGAGAAGGTCGCACTTGGCAGGCTTGCCAGCGTCTTTGGTGGTGAATTTCATCGGGTGCGGAGCTTAGGGATCGGCCAATCGGGGGTCCCGCATGAGCGCGAACCTGCGGTCGTTCGCCGCGACGGCGAACGCTGAGCGGCTACATGCCGAGGTACTTGGGACCTCCCCCGCCTTCGGGGACGACCCATTCGATATTCTCGTAGGGGTCCATGATGTCGCAGGTCTTGCAGTGCACGCAGTTGGAGGCGTTGATGGTGACCGCCGCCGAGCCTTCCGGCCACTCATAGACCGCGGCCGGGCAGAAGTGCTGGCACGGGTTGCCAAACTCCTTCGTGCACCGGTCGGTGCAGATGGACGGGTCGTTCACGAGAAGGTGGGCCGGCTGGTCTTCCTCGTGGATGGCGCCGGAAAGGTAGACGTCCGTGAGCTTGTCCATGGAGGCCCGGTCGTCGTACTTCACGGGGGACATCTTCGACTTCGAGACCGGCTCCATCGTCTCATGGTCGTTGTGCCCGGGGCGGCGGGCCACAAGGCCCCGCCCACCGGTGATCATCTGCACGGCGAAGTCGATGCCGCCTTTGACCATGCCCTTGGCCATGGCCTGGCGATAGTTCCGGTACTTGAACATCTCGGCCCGGGCCCAGGAGGCTTCGTAAGTCTCCTGGTAGCTCTCAAGGCCCGCCTTGGACGTGTCGCCCGCCTTCAGGGATTTGGCGATCGCCTCAGCCGCCAAGATCCCGGACTTGATGGACAGGTGGATCCCCTTGAGGGTGGCCGCATTCAGGAAGCCCGCCGTGTCACCGACCAACACAAAGCCGTCACCGTGAAGGCGAGGCTGCGAGTAGAACCCGCCCTCGGGCACACACTTGGCCCCGTAGTTGATCGGCTTGCCCCCTTCCAGCAGACGAGCAATCTTGGGGTGCTGCTTCCACTTGACGAAGAGCCCGTGGGGATCGAGCTTCGCGTCCGGGTGGTCAAGCCCCACCACAAAACCGATCGAGAGTTTGTCCTCGGCAATCCCGTAGACCCAGGAGCCGCCGTAGCTCTTCATGTCCAGGGGATAGGCGCCCGTGTGCATGACCTTGCCATGCATCTCCTTGCCGACCTCAGGCGAGACCTCCCAGATCTCTTTGATGCCTGTTCCGTACGTCTGCGGGTTCTTCCCGTCCATCACGTCGAGACGCCGGAAGAGGTTCTTGGCGAGGTTGCCGCGGACGCCTTCGGCGAACACCGTCACATCCGCCGTCACGTCCATGCCGGGCTCAAAGGTAGCCTTCTGGGACCCATCCTTGGCGATGCCGCTGTCCCTCGTTTGCACGCCGATGACCTTGTCAGTCCTGTCCTCGAAGCGCGTTTCTGCCACGGGGAAGCCAGCGTAGATTTCAACGCCCGCTTCCTCAGCCTGCCCGGCCATCCACTTGACCACCTCGTTCAGGGAAACGATGTAGTTGCCGTGGTTGCGGAGCGGTGGCGGGCAGAGCACGCCCTTGAGCTTCGTCGACCCCCCACCCGGACGGAGCATCTCCGCCCAGTCATCCTTGACCTCGGAGAGGATCGGGAAGCCGCGCTCTTTCCAGTCTGGGAAAAGCTCAGCGATGCCCTTGGGATCCATCACCGCCCCGGAAAGGGTGTGGTGGCCCAGTTCTTCCGCCTTGTCAAGAACAAGGATGGTGCGCTCGTCATCGCCCGCTTCTTTCAGGAGCTTGGAGAGGTGGATCGCGCAGGCCAATCCAGCCGTACCCGCGCCGACGATGCAAACATCGACGGGGAGCTCTTCGCGTTCGACGCCCTGGGCGTTGAGGGAGACCTTGGTGGGCTTCATCGGGGTATTGCTGAGGGTGGCCGGGTTCCCCGATCGTGTCGGCTCGCGGCTCGCCTTCAGGGGCGCTCCTGGAGCGGTTTCGGGGCGACAAGTATACGAATCCGAGCCGCCAGGAGAATCAGGAACGGTCACCGATCCAATGATGCCCGTCGCCGTAGACCTCCTTCTTCCAGACCGGAAGGCGCTCTTTCAGGGTGTCGATGAGGAATCGGGCGGCGAGGAACGCCGCGTCGCGGTGGGGGCTGGCCACCGCGATGGCCACGGAAGGATCCCCCACGCCGACAACGCCCGTGCGATGGACACAGATCATCCGCAGCGTGAATGCCTCAGGCCGTGCCCTGTCCGGGGAGCTCCCTTGGGGAGTGCCCTCGGCCTTGGCGGCGCCGGGACCGAAGCGCTGGGAACATTCAGCGAAGATCCGATCCATTTCGGGGCCCGCCATCGCGTCGAAGGCCTCGTAATCCAACTGGACAACATCCTGCCCCCGATTGGTGTCCCTCGTCGTCCCGGTGAAGAGCACGATCGCCCCGCAGGACGGATGCCCCACGCGGCGCTGGATCTCACCCAGGTCGATCGGATCGGCGGCCAGCTCGAAGACGCCACGCTCCAAAACCGCGTCCCCCTCCGGCAGTCCGCCGCTCACGGGGGGCAAAAACGCCACCTTATCGCCGTCGGTCAGCACGGTTTCCGGGGCAGCGTAGGCTGTGCCCACCACGCCAGAGACCGAGGTCAGGTCACCGAGCTCGGGGGACTTGTGGGCCAAGAGGGCCTTGAGTCCTCCCACCGTGGTTCCCTCGGGCACGTCCGCTAGTTCAATCGAGTCGCACCCTGCGCGCTCACGTAGGACCGCGAAGAGACGAATGGAGATTCGCATGGGGTCAATCCGATGGCCGGTCCCGGGGCCCGCTGAGTCCAGGAAGCCGTACGAGCCTGCGGCTCAGCTTCCAAGGGGCCCGCGGGCCACGGAGAGAGTCGATCAGAAGGGCGTGTCGTCGTCGCCGAGGAAGGCTGCGCTGGAATCGCCGCCGCCAGAGCTGGCACCAGAGCCGGCACTCGATCCACCGCCGTATCCGCCGTCCCCGTAACCACCGCCAGCGCCGCCCCCTTGGCCGCCGCTGGAGGCTCCTGCGCTCTGCTCGTAGCC
>CAJXRJ010000591.1 GCA_913058555.1 uncultured bacterium | reverse complement strand
CCCGCCACCGGGGGACTGAAGATCGTCCCCGGCGAGGTCGCCGTCCAGGATGGTGGGCGCGGACCCACGGGGGGGACGCTCGCCCAGCGTCGACTCGTTGCCAACGAAGCCCCCGATCAAAGCGAAGCGGCTCGACAGGACGAAAGACTTCCGACCATCCGAGAAATTGACGGTCGGCTTGTAGCGGCCCGCGGCCGCCCAAATCTCATCGAACGATCCGAGTGCGGCGATCGCTTCATCAAGGCAGCCTGGCCCCCGGAACGCGTCGGCCCAGGACGATCCGTCCCCAGCGCCGCTATTCAGGTTGATGTTGACGTAGATCGTGTCCGCGGACACGGGAAGAACGGCGAGGGCGCCAACGGCGACCAGACTTCGGAAGTAACGGATCATGGGTTGCGAGCAGACGGCCAAGTAAATCGAGAGTCTCAACATAGCCCTGCCCGAAAGAACCCGCCAGGGATCCCTCTTTGCCCACGATGGAAGGACACCGAGTTTCAGCTCAATCGCCGGCGGTGAGCCCCAATGTGAGGACCGTACCGCGTGCAGAAGGCACTCCGCAGCCAACAGGGCCTCGCACCGCTAGGGACCGGTGCCTTCTTACGGCGCCTACTTGGAAGCCTTCTTTGGAGCCTCAACCGGCGGGCTCTGCCAGAGGACCTGGACCATTCGCCAATCGCCGTCCAGCTTGGCCAGATGGATGTAGTCGATGCCCCAGATAGCCGTCAGCTTGACCGCAGCGGTCTTGTCGGCGACGTCGAGGAACTCGATCGTCGAGGACAAGGTGTCCCCGCGCTGACCATCCTTGTTCCATTGGCCCGCGAGCTCCTTCGCTTCGTCGAAGGTCATGGTCAGCACGTCGCCAAACGGCTCGTCGAGAGAGGGGCGCCAGAAGCCGATCTTGTGCAGGTCCTTCGAGATGGCCTTGTCGAGCTTGCCGGGGTCTGCGAGATAGAACGCATCGACGTAGTTCTCGACGGCTTCCGCGATGGCGGATCGGTCCTTCGCCGCCTGGGTGACGGCCTTGGGCTCTTGGAATGCGAAGGCCGCGGAGAGGAGAAGGGCGGCGGGAGCGAGGAACTTGATCATCGAGAAGCAGGGTCTTGGGCCAAAGGGAGTCGCTGACCGGGGGGGCATAGGATAGCCCTCCGCCCGCTCAAGAACCCGTCGGCCCTACGATCGCCCGAGGGCTGAGGAACCTGGCAGAGCAGCCCGTCATGGCACCGGCGAAGACGAAGCGGCTCCTCGGGTCTCGGGTCAAGGGCGCCCTGGGCCGTGGGCACGGGCCCCATGAGGAAGTCCCAAGCGCGATGGGAGTCTCCCAATGGGATCCCCCGCCTGGACACGACAGGAAGGTGCACCAGGCTGCGCTCACGATCGCGCGGCACATCCGTAGGGCTGCCAATGGGCTCGCTTCCGGCCCGTCCTCCCCCATGACCCCCCAGCTCATCCACAGCGTTCCTCAAGGCCGAAGCGCCCTCCGAGCCCTCGCCCTGACATCCTTCGCCGCCTGCGCGGGGGACACAGCCGACGAGACCGACATCGCCAAGCTCATTCAAACCGGCGAATACGCGGAAGCGACGCTGATCGCCGAACACCGCCTGCGCTCCGTCCCCAAGGGCACGACGAAAGAGCGATCGCTGGTCCTCGACTACGTGGAGGCCCTGAGCTTCACCGACGGGAAGAAGGCCCAGAACAGCTTCCTGGACTTCGCGGCCACGAACCCCGACCTGGTCACGCCAAGACACTTCAGCCTGGTGGCTGCGGCCCTCCGCACCAACGAGCGCTACTTCGAGGCCGTTGACGTCGCCTACGCGGGCATGACGCGCTGGCCGGACGACCCGACCCTGGAGTCGATCCACTCCAGGTGCTTTGACGACGCCATCCGTAGCGTGCCCTTGAAGCAACTTCACTGCACGTACTGAGACATTGAGTGGCTGACGGAGCTGGACTCCCCCGGGAGCTAAAGCCGCCCTGGCGCCACAGGACGACCCCCATTCTCAACACCTCCCCATGAACCTCAAGAGCGCCCTTCCCATCCTCGCCATAGGCACCCTCGCCGCCTGCAGTGGGGACGCCACGGCGGACGCCGACATTGCCAAGCTCCTCCAGACGGGCAAGGTCGAGGAGGTCGTCAAGATCGTCGAGTCCCGACTCCAGACCGTGGAAAAGGGCTCCTTGGCTGAAAAGGCGCTCGTCCTGGACTACGCCGAGGCCCTGAGCATCACCGACGCGGACCAGGCCCAGGAGCGTTTCATCGCCTTCGCGGAGGCCAACGCGGACCTCGTGACGCCCAAAGACTTCAAGCTCGTCGTCCACTGCCTGCGCACCCACGGAGGCTACGTCCCCGCGATCGATGTGATGCACGCGGGCAAGACACGGTGGCCCGATGACGCGGACATGGTTGAACTCGTCAAGATCCTCGAGGGAGATGTCGAAGCCTCGAAGGACCCAGCAGCGCAGAATAAGATGAGGGGCCTGGGATACCTGGGTGGCAAGAAATAGCCGCCAATGCACCCCATACGGGGCCCGCACCGACCGCCGGTACAATTGAGACCTGCCACCACCCACTCCACTGAACCCATGAAGCTCCAAAGCGCCTTCCTTATCCTCATCGTCGCCTCCCTCGCCGCCTGCGGAGGGGACGCGACGGCAGACGCCGACATTGGCAAGCTCCTCCAGACGGGCAAGTTCGAGGAGGCCGTCAAGATCGTCGAAGCGCGGCTGGAGACCGTCGAAAAGGGCACTGAGGCCGAGAAGAACCTGATTCTCGACTACGCCCAGGGGCTCAGCGTCACTGACGCGGACAAGGCCCAGAAGAGCTTCCTCAGCTTCGCCAAGGCCAATGCGGATCTGGTCCAGCCCAAGGATTACAAGTTCGTGGTCTCGCACCTTCGGACCCATGAGGGCTTCCTCGAGGCCATCGACGTCATGCATGCGGGCAAAACCCGCTGGCCTGACGATTCGGACATGGTGGCCCTCGTAGAGATGCTGAAGGCCGATGTGGAGAAGGCCAACGACCCCGCAGCCAAGGCCAAAATGAAGGGCCTCGGGTACATGTAGGGCGGATAATGACCACCTAACGGGGCCAGAACGGCCCTCAACTCACCGAAGACAGCCGGAGGGCCCGCTCCGACTGTCTTTTTTCGTGACTGAGGCGAGGGCCCCGCAACGCTCTCCCTTTGAATCCGATGAAGGGGGTGAAATCGCGGATCGGGGTCTTACCCTTCCAGCCCCATCCGCCAGCCCTAAACAGCGACCCATATGCGAGTCAGCACCAAGGCCCTGGCATCTGTCACAGCCCTCCTTTTCTTCTCCGCCTGCGTCACGCCCCCCCCGATCCCCCGGGACGGCGGCTCCTACCGCAACGCCTCGTACGAGCCTCCAGCCCAGGATCGCTACAACGACGGCGACTACGGTCCGGATGACCCTCGCTCATTCGAGCAAGGGCGTTACGCCGATTCCGGCCACTACAGCCGGCGACCCACCGCCCGGGTCGGCATCCACCTCGGTGGCCGCCAGCTCGAGACCCTCGACTTCGAGCCGACGGACGAGCTCGGCGTTTTTGGCGTCGACTTCGTCCAGGTGAGGCCCCCTGGCAACCTCGGCCTCGAGTTCGGCCTGATGTTTGCCTACGACGAAGAGAACAACGTCACCCTTCCGAATAGCTCCGTCGGCGACCTCGAGCTCTCCCAGGCGGAGATCTACGTGGGCGCCCGGTCCGAATTCGGCGACGGCCCCATCCGACCCTACATCGGCGGTGGAGGCACGCTTCTCTCCGCCACGCGGACCCTCAGCCAGGGCTTCACGGAGGCTGACGACGACGACACCACGGTCGGCGTCTACCTGCACGGCGGCATCCAGGCCGACATCAACGAAGTCTTCTCCATCGGCATCGACTACCGGCACGTCTTCGGACGTGACTTCGAGTTCGACGGCGCGGGTGGCACGAGCTTCGATGTCGACTCCGACTACGACCAGCTCACGTTCGTGCTCGGCTTCAACCTGTAGCAGCCCGCTATAGGTGCCTTCGGGGCGGGAGGATCGCGCTCGCGGTCAACATCCCGCCCACGAGGGCGGCAGCGAGAAGCACCATCTGGAACGCTGTCTCGAGGCCCGTGAGGGTGTCTTGCTCCGCCAACGCGTTGAGCGCCCGATACCCAACGGAACCCGGCACCAGCACGAGCAGCCCCGGAACCAGGGGCACCGTCGCCGGACGATTCCGGAATCGCGCGTAGGCGTTCGAGAAGAGCGCAACGGCGAAGGCACCGACGAACGCGGAAATGGCCGCGGTCTCCACAGGCGTCACGCCCGCTTCGACGCGTGCGCCCGCCGCCAAGTCATGGGCAATGCGGGCCGACGCAAATCCAAACGCACAGGCAGCAACGACCCACCCGAGCTCCTTCGGCCGCACGCGGAAGAGAAGCGCGAAGCCCAAGGACGCGAACAGCAACGTGACCGCTAGCACGGGCGCCGTCCCAAGCCACTCTTCCTGGACCGCGAGCGCTATGGGCTCGCCGCGGCCGAGGATCTGGTGCACCGCGAGTCGACCGAGGAGCGCCCCAAAGCCGATCGTCAGGAACACCGTCGCGGCGCCGGCAAGGCGCGCTGTCCCCGAGGCGAGGTTCCGGGTCGCTAGCTCCAGGAGCGCCACCGTGAGCGAGAGCCCCGGCACGAGCACGATGATGCTCGCGAGGGCGACAACGCCGTCGTTGATCGCGCCGCCCGAAAGGTCCGCGGCCGCGAGCGCTATCGCCGCCGCGGTGAACGCGGCCAGGGGTTCGAAGATGCTCGCGACGCCTTGCTGGCGGGACGCGACGATCTCCAGGAGACCGATGAC
>CAJXRJ010000590.1 GCA_913058555.1 uncultured bacterium | reverse complement strand
ACGATCCTGGCTCCGTACTCTGGCTCCGTACTCCGGCGCCGTACTCCGGCTCGCGGGACGGTGGCGGAGTGACTGAAGCGGATGCCGTTGCGATCACTCTCCGCTGATCGCAACGGACGCTGAAAGCGAAGATTCGATCCAGGCTCCACTCTTGGCGATCGGCACTGGAGCGCAGGGGCGGCGCTGCGGGTACCGGTATTCTCCACAACTTCGAAACTCCAGCGAGGCAGCGGACACTCAGGGACGGAAGCAAGAACGCTTCCCCCCCCTGCTCCCGTGGCCGCTCGACGCGTGCTCTCGGCAAGAACACATGCAGGGGGATTCGACTCCGACAGAAATCAGTGTTTCTGTCCCGACTTCCCGCCACAGAACCTTCGTTCCCATGCAGATCGTATTCAAACTTACCAGTCTCCTTGTCGCTTCCATCAGCGCCGTTTGCTTCTCACCTCTCAACGGGAGCACAACCTCTGACGCGCCTGTCAAATGCCCTGCAACGGCGGCGTTGATCGAAGTGACCGGGACTCCCGCGGCACCAACGCTCGACCTGGCCCTTCTACCCATTGAGGACGACTGCGGCGACATCGTGAAAGTCAGCAGACGCCGCGTTTACGGGCCGGAGTACACGTGTCCCCCGGAACCTGGCACCTGGAATCTCACCTGCCCAGACGGCTCGATTGTCGAAGTACCGGTCATGCTGGTGAAGACCAAAGTTGACTGGGTGGACTACATCCTGACGGACTACGAGGACTGCTTCAATGTAGAGAGCACGGACTCCGGAACGGATGTCCTCGGTGAGAACCGCCGCATTGTCGGCGGGTTCAGGTGCCCAGGCGGTTGCCTCGTGACAAGCATCGTGACCGAATGGCTCCCGGCCTCTCCGGCAACGTTCGTTGATATCCAAACCTACACCACGTCTATCACTTGCCCGAATGACGAGGCCGGCACAGAGACGTCCGTCGTGACCACAATCTACGCAGAGTACGTTTTGATCGAAACGTCGTATTGCAGCGATGGAAGCGTCCACCACAGCCGCCAAACGGACACCCTTCACTACGTCTTGACTTCGGTAGATTTCCGGACGACGGACTGCGATTGATCAAAGCGTCGAAGCGAAGCAGCGGCACGCCCAGTCCGTCAAGAGCGTAAGGGGAGTCGGTACGGAGCCGCAGCACCAGCCCCCCTGGACCCACCTCGAAGTAAGGAGCCAGGCTCGAAGTTGCGCTCCTAGAGTGTCCCGAGAACGATGCTACATCTGAAGCTCGCCACGTGACAATCTAGGGCCGCAGGACGGAGCCTGGCTCCTCACGGTTCGGAGTACCGGAGTACCGTGCCAGGATCATTCTTTCGCTTTTGATCCTAGCTGTCGAGTCGCGAACCCATGCGCGTCAACTCGATCGTGTGGCGCTAGCCGAAAGCGAGAGGACGATCCTGGCTCCTGACCTTTAAGGCTCCATAGATCGTACGGCGTCAAGGTCACCGGAACACCGCGCTGCGCGCTTCGGTGAAGTTCGAGCTCTGCGCACCGCCAACGACATCTCGGTACCACGCCTGCCAGTTGTAGGTCATGCCGGCTGTGATGGTGACTACGCCACCGCCGGACGGGATGTTCATCAGGTCGAGCGGGATCGAGGCCGTGCCCGCGGGCCCGCTGTTGAAGATGCTCGCGTTGTAGCGGCCCAGGGTGGAGCCGTCGACACAGAGGTTGCCCAGACTCCCCCCGGGGTTCGCGACGAATCCGAACTCGGACGACGCAACCAGGAGGCCGAAGGTCTGCGGCGGGAGCGAGCCAATGGCAGCCGTCAACAGGTTTGCGGCGGCGACGGTGCTTCCGCTCAGGCACAACGTGGCGGGCTGACCGGTCGAGTTGGGAATTCCTGTGCAGATCTGCGATCCGACGCACTGCAGTCCGAGGTCAAACACGAATGCGTCGGGGGAGCCGTTGAGGTCATCTGCCACGAAGTTCGATTCGCGGGTCGCGACGAGCAGTGAGCCCCCATCGCCTGAGATCTCCCCCTGAAGCGGGCCATTCGCTTCCGCGCCGCCGCTGGGTCGTGTGAGGATCTCCGTCGTCCCCGCGTCCAGGTCAATCAGGAAGTGGTTCTGGTCGGCGTATCCGGCGAGCGACTGGTTCGGGACGACATCGGTGGAGCGGCTGAGCAGGGCGATGCGGCGTCCGTTCGCCGACAGGCCGGCCTCGATGAACTCAGAGTTCGATCCCACCGAAGGCTGCCCACTCGCGTGCCCCAGGAGCGTGATGTCGCCGCTCCCAAGATCGACGTGGAAGAGGTCGGCGCGGACGGCGCCGTTTCGGTCGACAAATCCAGGCAGGAGGTTCGTGGCCGTGCTCCCGAATACGACGGATGAGCCATCTGCGCTCAGAATAGGGTTCTCGCTCTGGCCGTTGGAACTCACCAGAGGCGTGGAGACATCCTCTGCAACTGGCAAGACATTGAGCGCTGCGTCGGCCCAGAAGAGGTTCCGGGCGCCGGGGAACAGGGCGACGTACCCAGGAACGAGGTCCACGGCGCGGCTCTCAAAGACGATCACGTCGCCGGCCCCGACCCGAGCATTGGACGAAGCGCCAGAGCCACCAGCGAAGGGGTTGCCCGGCAGGTGGCTGACGAGCCGCGTCGCTCCGGTTTGGACGTCGTACGCAAACACGTCTCCACCCAGCGATGAGTTGTCCAGGAAGCCCGCGATGAGGTCCCTCGCCTCGCTGTCGTACACGACCGTCCTTCCGTCGGGACTGATGGACGGGCGAGAGGAGAACCGGTCCGCAGGGTTGCTCGTCCCGTCAGCTCTCGTGACCAGCCTTCGCGTCCCGGTCACGCGGTCGACCAGGAAGATATCCACGAAGTTGCCCGTGTCGACGACGCCGGGCACGAGGTCCGTCGCAGGGCTCGCGAACACGACGTAGCGCCCGTCGGCGCTGATATCCGGGTCCAACGCGTTCTGGTTTGCCGCGGAGCCGGGGACCAAGGCACTCGAGCTCAGGGCTTCGACCGCCCCGCTCGCTGTATCCATGGCGAATACGGTGACCCTGAAGCCGTTTTCGGACAGACCTGGCACAAGGTTCCCGAACCCTGCCGCGGTGAACACGACCGTGCTGCCGTCCGCGCTGATTCCGATCGCATCGAGCAGATCGGTCGGGGTGAGCCGATCGCCGCGGTGGTTCACGAGCCGGGTCGACCCCGTCTCGGTGTCCACGAGGTAGGCGGCAACGGTTCGCCCGGTGCCGGCACCGGGAATCAGGTTGGACGACTGCGAGTCGACCAGGACGAAACGCCCGTCCGCACTGATCGTTTCGAGCCTGCCTGCGCTGTTGAAGATCGTTGTGGGGGCGTCAGCGCTCGCGCTCGGCGTCCCCCCACGGATGAGGAGCGGAACACCCGAGAGCCCGACCGACGACGCATAGAGTCCCCCACGGGCGCCCACTGGCCCCGAGTCGAGGTTACCCGCAGGACCGCCGCGGATCACCGTGCTGCCGTCCGCGCTCACGAAGGATGGGATGTCGTTGTCAGCAGGGCCGACGAGTGGCGCCCCCGCCGCCTTGGAGAGCAGCTCGATCCCACCCGTCGAAACATCCCGTAGGTAAGTCGAGGCCCGGGGCCCGGGCCCGGGAAAGGAGACGCCGGTCAGGAGGGTCTCGGCCGAGTGCGCAAACGCAACCTGGACGCCCGCCGCGTCGATTCCCCACGAGGCGTTCAGGGACCCGAACTGCGGCGTCACCAGCGGCTGGCCGTCGTTGTGGGTCACGAGGGCAACGGTCTCACCGAGGAGCACGTCGTACACGAAGAGATCGTCGCGCGAATTCTGGTCGTTCGCGCCCGCCAACATGCGGTCCGCGTCGACGTCGTTCGAAAAGACGATCCGGGTGCCGTCGTCGCTGATCTGCGCGGCCCTGCTGCGTCCGCTGACGGGCACGAGCGGGGTGCCGGCCTGGTGCGAGATGATCCGGTTCGTCCCCGATGCCCGGTCGAATAGGAAGAGTGTCAGGGGGAAGTCCCAGAGTTGGCCTGGGACGAGATCGGAGGCACCGGAGCCGTAGAGGACCTGCGAGCCGTCCGGGGTCATGTCCAGGAAGTCGCCGCCTCGGTCGGCGGTGGTGGCCGCTGTCCCGGCGCTCCGGGTGACGAGCGTGATGGCGCCCGAGGCGACACTGGCGAGGTAGAGCCCCGTCACGGTCCCTCCGGCCGGGTTCTGGTAGCCGGGGAGAATGTTCGGCGCAGAAGTCTCGAACGCGATATGGCTGCCGTCGCTCGCGACTTGGACGTCCCTGAGCCAGAGGGAGCCGACCGCCGGCGCCGTCGTTCCCTGATTCGGGTCGACGACGTCGCGTGTCACGAGGCTCGCGGCACCGGTCGCGAGGATGTACGCGAACACGTCGGGCCCAGGGTCACCGTCCACGAAGCCCAGGACGAGGTCTGTGGCGTCGGACCGGACCGCAACGATCCGCCCCGAGCTGTCCATGGAGAGCTCTTCCGTGTCGCCGTTGCCGCCCATGGAGGGCTGGTTCGCATTGCGTGTCAGGGGCGTAATGGCCCCGGTTGAAGCATCGTAGCGGTACGCCTGCTGGAAGCCCCGCGAGTCGAACCCGGCGACGAGGCCGACGTCGCGCGATAGGAACACGACGGTCTGGCCGTCGTCGCTAACGGCACCGATGTCCGTGTCGGCCGTGCTCGCAGTGAGGTTGTCGCCCCTGTGCGTGACGATCGAAGTCGTCCCGGCAGCGCGGTCGACCAGGAAGAGGTCCGCTGAGTCCGTTGGATCCACCTGCCCCAAGAGCGCATTGCGAGCCGTACTGCTCACGAGTACGAACCTGTCTCTTATACACATCTGACGCTG
>CAJXRJ010000589.1 GCA_913058555.1 uncultured bacterium | reverse complement strand
CCCGAAACCACCGCCAGCGCCCAGACGCCAACGGAGTGGATCTCGTCCGCCCAGTGCGCCGAGTGCCATCAACAGATTTACGACGAATGGGCGAACTCGCCCCACGCCAACTCTTGGAACAACGAGGACGTAAGGGCCCAGTCCAACGACTTCGCTAAGAAGGTCTGCATCGATTGCCACGCGCCGCTGCCGGTCTTCGAAGAGGGCCCTGGTGAGCGGCCCCAGCCACGGGGCGCCCGTCGCTCAGAAGGGGTGGACTGCCTCACGTGCCATCTCCTCCCCGACGGCGGCATGGCGGCGACGATCACCAACCTCCAAGCCGCCTGCCGCCCGACGACGCGCCGGGAGCTCCAGCGGGTGTCCCTCTGCGCGGGCTGCCACAACCAGCACAAGACCGTCGAACAGTGGAAGCTCACGCCCCACGCGGAACACCGCGAGGGCTGCATGGAGTGCCACATGCCCTACCGCGATGGGACGCCCGAAGGCGGCCGCGTGCACACCATGGGCGGCGGCCACTACATCGAGATCGTGCGCGCAGCGGTGGAGCTGACCGGCACCCGTGATGAATCGGGTGCCGTTTCTGTGACCCTGAAGAACACGAGCGGCCACGCCTACCCCACCGACGAACGCAGCCGCGCCTCCGATGTTTGGTGGCGCACCAAGCCCGCGGACGACGAGGAGGGCGCCGGCCCCTGGACGCACCTGCACCGCATCCGCGACCCGTACCGCCACGAGAAGGACATTTCGAGCACGTTGCTCCACTGGGGGGAAACGCGGAAGCTACCCATCGAGGATGCGGGTCCTACCGCCCGCATCGAAGTCGCACTCGTGTACAAACGAACCCCCTACTACCGCGACCCTGCCACGGGAGTCGCGATGCATCTCGCGGATGTGGAAGATCCGTTCCAAGATGCCGACCTCGTGCACAACGTCATCATCGAGCCTTGAGTTACCCAGATCGACAGCGAGCAGGCAGCCCAGACGGCAACGCAGGCGGCACCGCAAACATCGGCCCGCGTCGACACCTTCTCCTCGCGACGATCCTCGGCGCCCTTGGACCGCTTTCTGCGTGCGGCGAGGGCGATGACCCCAAGCCAGCACCGGCCCCATCGCCCGCCGCGAACACACCCACCCGCCCGGTGCGTGACGTGCTCGATGCGAAGCTGGCGGCCTGGGGCCTGGGGCCCCGCAAGGAGTCCTACACCGCCCGTGAGCTGCGGGCCGACATCGGGGTCCTGCCCCCATCGGCGACCAACGAGGACCATACGCAGGATGGGGATCCAGGGTCCGCCGCCGGGCCCCCCGAAGGCTCCGCCCTCGATCCCGAGCTCGTGGAGCTTCGCGAAGGGCTCGTCGGGATGGTCCTCGGCAACCCGCGCCAGCTCAAGCTCGCCCAGGGGGACGTCGCGAACCTCGCGGAGGAGATGGCCCCTGTGCTCGCGGCAGCTCTCGGTGATCGAAGCCGCGACCCAGCGGAGCTCAAGGTCCTGATCGACCTCGCCAAAGTGGCCCCCAGCGGCGACATCGCCGTGGCCCTCGCGTGGCTCACCTCCGAAGCTGACGAAGACTGGCTCAGGCGCTACGCCGCCTACGGCATCGAGGCCCATGCCAAGGCACCGGGCGCGGACGCTGCGATCCCGCAGCTCTTCTTCCGTATGAAGTATGAGAAGGACGCCGAGGCGGCGGGGTGGGTCGCCCGGGCCCTCCAAGCCCTCGGCGCGCCCGAAGCCATCTCCCGGGCCGAGGAGACCGCCATGAACCTCGTGGATCGCGGCCCCCTAGACCTCCAGATCGAAGCCATGCGCCTGGTCGAGGGAACGCCCCCCTCCGGAGCGTTGGCGCCCTCCGAAGGTCTGCTCCAGGCCACGTGGCTTTGGATCTCGGAGCTTTCGGGGGAGCACTTCCAGCTCCGCGGCGTCGACGATGGGCGCTTCGTCCTTTCATCCCTCGGACCGTGGGCGGCGGAGGTTTTCGCCGAAGCCCTCGAAGACGACGACGCCTACGTCCGCCTGCACGTGGCCCAGGTTCTCGAGCGCATGGGCCCCCGTGGACGGGGAGCCTTCGAGTCGCTCAGCGCCGCCCTGCAAGATCCCAACGAAGGCGTGCGCGGCACCGCTCCGGAGGCACTCGTTGCCATCGCTGGCGACGACGCCCTTGGACCGCTGATGGCGCGCCTCGATGAAACGACGAGCCACGCCGACCGCGTCGCGCTCGCCCGCGCCCTCAGCCAACTGGGATCAGCGCGCCCCCTCGGGAAGCTCAAGCAGCTCTTCGAAGCCACGCCGGCCAGCGACCTGAAGCTGGCCGCCGCGGGAGGACTCCTTCTGGGGGGAGAAACATCGATCACCCTGCCGTGGCTCGCCAAGGAACTCGTGGCGCCCATCGGGGATCGCGCCGGCGCAGAGTCCCTTGTGGGCCAATGGGTCCGGCTGCTCGATGGCACGGACCGGGCGGAGTGGATCCAGTCTTGGGACAGTCACGGCCCCAAGGGCAGCATCATCCACGGCCCCAAGCAGGTCGCGGCAAGGCGCCGCGCCCGGGCGGAGTGGCTCGAAACGGAAGTCATCCCAAGCCTGATGGACGCAAGCAAGTAGGCGCCGTAGCGTTGGGGGATGAGACTCCCCTCCGCTGCCGGCTCTTCCCTCGGGCTCGCCGCCGTCCTCGTCGTCGGCGCCGCCTCGAGCCAGCTTCTCCAAAGCACGACTTCCACCACCGGATCCTGGGCCGGCGACGCCCCCCGGGGTTTTGAGGTTGTCTACTACGACGGTCCCGACGCCAACGGCGAACTCACCGGCGGGCGCACGCTCCGCGAGACGGGGGACCCTGCCCACGTCGGCGTCATCCCGGCCCAGGTGGAGACGCTCTTCGTAGGCGGCGCCGCTTCCCCCCAACGGAGCGCCGGCGGGCCCATCGAGAACCGGGTCCACCTCGTGTTCGTCGGTGACGGCTACACCGCGTCGGAGCTGGGTACGTTCCAAGGGCACGTGGACAACGTCGTCGCGGGGCTGTTTGTGACGGAGCCCCTGGGGCGCTACGCGGAGGCCTTCTCGGTCCACCGCGTCGATGTGATCTCGAACGAATCGGGTGTCGACAACGATCCGTCGAACGGCATCAACCGCGACACGGCCCTCGACATGCAGTACTGGTGCGGCGGGACCGAGCGCCTGCTCTGCGTCAGCGTGGCGAAGGCCGCGTCGTTCGCGCTCAACGCACCGGCCGTGGACCAGATCATCGCCCTCGCCAACTCGACGAAGTACGGCGGCGCGGGGTACACCTCATCGAACCTCGCCACCAGCTCCGGCGGAAACGGGTCCGCGCTGGAGATTGTGAAGCACGAGCTTGGGCATTCGTTCGGCGGGTTAGCCGACGAGTACACGTACGGCGGCCCGACCCAGTGGCCCGGGGGCGAGCCGTCATCCAAGAACCTCTCCACCTTCGACGCGGCCTCCATGGCCAGCCAGGCCGTGAAGTGGGACGAATGGCTCGGAACCTCGGTCCCGGGGTTCGAGGGCACCACGGGAACCTACGAGGGCGGCGGCTACAGCGTCACGGGCATCTACCGCCCCTCGCCCAATTCCCTGATGCGGTCCCTGGGGCGTCCCTTCAACGTCGTCGGCGCGGAGGAAATCATCAAGGAGATCTACCGCAAGGTGAGCCCGATCGATGGCTCGTCCGATCCAGAAGCCGACTACTCGTCCAGCGACACGCTGACGGTCACGGCCTTGACCGTGGGCGGCGCGGCGCTGCCGGTGGAGTGGCGCCTTGACGGGGCCGTGATTCCGGGGGCGACGGGAGCGACCCTGGACCTCTCGACCCTCGGCCTCCCTAGCTGCGCCGCGACCATCACTGCGACGGTGGTGGACGACACTCCATGGGTGCGGGATGAGGCTTTCCGCGCGGCCCATATGACGGACGAGGTCATCTTCGAGATCAACCGCGTTTGGCAAACAGAGGTCTGCCAGACCACGCCGAATTCGGTGGGGAGCGGTGCGGTGCTGGGCCTCGACGGCATCAACTCCGTGGCGGCACAGGACCTGACGCTGACGGCCTTCAACGGCCCACCGAACTCGCCCATCCTCTTCTTCTACGGCGACACGCTCGTCAATGTGGCCCTCGGCCAGGGCAACATCTGCGCCGCCGGGAACATCCAGAGGGTCGCGGTCTCGTTCTTCGACGGGCTGGGCATTGCCCGACGCCCCATCGACTGGGCCCTGGACCCGGTGCAACTTCCTGGCACCGCCCTCCTGCCGGGCTCCACATGGATCTTCCAGGGCTGGTTCCGAGATCTCGACGGTGCGGGGATGAACTCCTTCGACTTCACCAGCGCCGTTCAGGTCACGTTCTGCCCCTGATCGGTACTCAGGTGGCCCGAGGGGCTCCACGGGCACCGGGGAACGCGAGTGACCCCCATGTTGCGGGCCCGGCGCCCGGGGCAATCTCTCTTCAACAATTCATGGGCCCGCCGTAGCGTGATGAGCGCGCCGAGACAGTTTCTGGCTCGGCCTTCGGCTGCAACTTCTCTATCGCCTTGCCCAAAGGGCCCATGAAACGACCACCACTCTACGGCGCCACGTTCGCGGCGCTGATTGCCGCGTCCGCCGCCGCCAGCCTCTCACAACCCGCCATCCCCGGCGACGACGTGAAGGCGCCGGCCTTCAAGAAGGCTGTACGCCTCCAGTCCGGCGGCCAGCCCATCGCCACCGAGAACCCCGGCTACGCCAGCCCCGCCTGGTACGACGTCAACGGCGACGGCCGCGAGGACCTGGTCGTTGGCCAGTTCGCAGGCGGCAAGATGAAGGCCTGTCTCTTATACACATCTCCGAGCCCACGAGACTAGGCATGATCT
>CAJXRJ010000588.1 GCA_913058555.1 uncultured bacterium | reverse complement strand
CCCCGAGAAGGGGACGCTTCGATGGGGATCGGCTCGCCCGCGGCGGAGCTCACCCCCGCCCGTTCTCCTGTCCCGATCCCGCTACTCCAAGACCAGCTCGGCGGGCTCCTTCTCGCTTCCGGGTCCGCCCTTGCGGTAACTCAGCCTGCGGGACCCGACCGTCTTGCCGTCGAGGCGCACGCGAATCTCCAACTCGCCAAAGGGGACGCCGCGGAGCTGGGCCAGGCCGTCGGATCCAGTGATCGGCGTCGCTTGCTGGGGCAGGCGACGGCCCGCCCACGGGGAGGGGGCAAGGGGCCGAACTTCGACTTCGAGCCCCTCGATGGGCACACCGTTCCTTCCTGCGGCCTTGACCGTGAGCGCATCGCCTGGGGGCACGGTGATGGGCACGACAAGCTGGGTCTCGAGCACGTCGAAGGGGCCCGCCAATGCAAAGGCATCGCCCGGCTCGTCGCAGAGGTACGTGGCGCGGTAGCGACCTGGAAGCAGGTGCCTGATCAGGACCGACATGCCGCGGGCTTGGAATCCAGAGCCCGCGAAGTTCCACTGTCCGGAAGCCTGATCTAGGCGCTCCACCATGGCCCATGCGCCTTGTTCACCGGCCCCACCATCCCCCGGGCCCACGTCCGTCGATGTCGGCGCCCGTTCCAAGAGCACGGCGCCCCCGGGAAGGGACACGTCGACCTCGGTTGGGCCGTCGATGGGCCCCGCCCAGATAGCTGCCATCTCCGCGAAGCCCCCAAGGGTATGGAGGAGCGTGTGGTGGCCGGGGTCCAGATCGGCAAACGTGAACGTGCCGTCGGAAAGGGTCGTCGTCGCGCGCCAGCCGCTGTCTTCCTGGGACGAAGCGGAGGTGACGGACAACGTGAGCGAGCGGCCAGCGAGGGGCGTGCCCTCGGCGCTTCGCAGGATGCCGCGAAGGGCGCCGCCTGCGCTCGCTTGCACGGACATGAAGTTGATCTCGGTGTCCTCGCCAGCTTTCACGCGGGTGAGTTCAAAGGCCTTGGGGACGACGTTCGAGCCGCCTCGTATTTCGCCCATCAGCAGCGTCACGTACATCCCGCTCGGGAGATCAACAACCTCAAAGCGGCCGTCGGCATCCGTAAGGGCCGAGCCGTACGTCAGCACCGGACGCGTGATCGTGGCGGGGTCAAAGTCCTGCCTCGATACGATGATCGCGGCCGCTGGCCAGCGCGTCCCGTCCTCGCGTTCCACCACGCCGAAGACGCGCCCGCCAGGCCCTAGCTCGAGCGTGCCATCGAATCGCGGTGCGTCTGTGTCCTCCGCTCCTGGGGAGGCCAGGATCGTTTGCCATCCGGGACCAAAGCCCGGAGCGGACGCCCTCAGCCGCACGCTCTTCGCCCGCCGGAGCCCGCGCAGGGTGAACCTACCGGTGGCGTCGGTTACCGCGTGCGTGGCGGGCAGTTCCCCTTGCTTCTCTGGATGGACATCCAGTGCGTCGAAGGGG
Organism: uncultured bacterium; assembly: GCA_913058555.1. Taxonomy (GTDB): domain Bacteria; phylum Planctomycetota; class UBA1135; order UBA1135; genus Saltatorellus. The sequence continues at coordinate 3,386 of CAJXRJ010000588.1, read as the reverse complement.
ATCTGGTCCACCGCGATCACGATGGCCCCGGCGATTCCGACCTTCGTCTCCTCGTCCACAACGAACCCGGTGGCGGACTCCTGGGCGCTCAAGGTCAGGGCGACGCCGGCGAGCCCATCGTCCGTGAGCGTGTGGATCGCGCTGGTGGAGCCTGCGCCGGGGGCCTCCACGTGGATGAGGACCCGGCCCGCGTCCATCCTGCGGGCGGGGCCAAGGGCCTCCGTGAGCTGGAACGGAAGCGAGCGAGTGCCAGTCCAGGGAAGCACATAGCGCTCTGCGTCGGCGACCCGGGGCAGGGGCACCATGGGCCGGACCCAAACGGTCACCGTACCGGGAGCGGCCGCCAGGGAGTCGTCCAGTCGCAGTTTGCCCGCGACCGTGAGGGGCCCCTGGGCGGCATCGGCGGGCGCGGCCACAAGCGGTCCTTCGGGGGAGTCCTGGGTGGGGCCCACAGGGGCCCGCCTGGGTCCTTCCGCCAGTTGCTCACCTCGATCGACGTCTCCGCGGTTCCGCGTGCCGTCAGGGGTTCGCTGGTCCCCCGTGGCGGGCGTGGATTCCGCCACGCGCTCAGGATCCTCGCTTGTGGGGGAGGTCATCGAGTTCTTGATGGCCTGGCCCCCCAGGAAGAGCAGGACCGCGGCGGCGGCCGCCACGGCGATGCGCCAGCCCCAGGAGCGTCGTGCAGGGTCCGGAAGTGGCCTCTGCTGGGGCGTTTGCTCTGGCGACTGCTGCGGGGTCACGGCCCCACGGTCACGCAGGCGAGCAGCAAGACGGTCTTTGGCCGCGCTGCTCATGCGCTCGCGCTCGGGGGCGACCCTCAGGAGGCGCTCAAGATTCTGATCCAAGGGATCGATGGGCTCGCGTTCCATACTCATCGGCTGCCTCCGGCAAGGTCATCTGTGAGGTCGTTGGCTGCGGCGTGCCCAATGAGGGCGGCAAAGGCGTCGCGGAAGGCGCGACGCGCGCGGTGGAGCGTTGACTCGGCGGCTTTCACAGCGCGCCCTTGGGCCCGAGCGGTCTCCGGCACCGTTCGCCCCTCGATGTAGCGTTCCGTCAACGCCGTGCGGTAGGACTCGGGGAGAGACGCCAAAGTCGCGCCCACAAAAGCCCGGGTCTCCTCCCGCTCCAACGCGTCGTCGGGAAGGGGTTCCGATTCGATGCGCGCCAAATGGCCCAGCACCTCGTCATCGGAGCGGACGAGAATCTCGCTCAAGGGCCGTGCGCGGCGGGCGCGCAGGGACTCCCTGACTTTGTTCTTCGCGATGCCCAGCAACCACGTCCGCAGCGACGATCGTCCGTCGAAGCGATCGATGCGATCGAGGGCCGTCAGGAGCGTTTCCTGTGCGAGGTCCTCGGCGATGTCTTTCTGCCGCCCGGCGCGGTAAAGAATGAACTCGAAGACCGCGTCTGCATGGTCCGACACCAGTTGGTCACTGGCACCAATGTCGCCCCGAACGAGGGCGGCGACGAGGGCCGCCTCCTCGACCCTCTCGGATCGTTCGGGAGCGCTTTCGGTGTCCGCTGGTCCCTTGCGGGGCTCTTCTTTTGGCTCGTCCATGGCGTTGTTCCCCGGCCTAGGGGGCGGCGGCTGCCGCGGCCTCAGGTTCCTTCGTGTCCTTGGGCTCGGGGGTGACGAGGGTCAGGAGGGTCTGACCGGGCTCCGCTTCGGGATCCTTGCCCGCCGTGAAGAGGCTGAGCCGCCCGTCCTCGAGGACACCGAGGGGAATGGCGTCGGGGAAGCGTTCCATGAACTCCGCGAAGTTGAACTCGTCCGTGAGCTGCGTGCCTTTGACCTTGGCGCCACGGCCGACGGCAATGTCCAACGAGGTGAGGGAGTGTTCCTTGCTGAAGAGGACCCTGCCGCGCAGGTCTTTGCGAACGTCATCGCCGGTGTTCTCCGCGCTCGCCGCTTGGAAGACGTTGGCCTTGCCATAGAGCGCCGCGAAGTGCGCCGAGGCGAGTGCGTTGACCTCGTCGTTGGGGGTCAGGCCGATGAAGCGGCCGGTACCACCCAGGGGCAAAGCCTCGACCACCTTTTTGGAGAGGATCGAACCGTAATGGGCGGTCAAACCGTCGAGGCGGGCGAGGGCAATGGAGGCTCGGTTTGTGTCCACGTGCACGACATCAATCTCGAGCTTGGTGAGCGCCTGGCCGAGCTCGAGGGCGAACGGACCCGCGCCGGCGATCAGGGTGCCCTGGGCGTCGGGGTCGGAGAGGCCGAGGCGCCTCGCCAAGGGACCCGCGCTCAAGCCGTAGACGGCCACCGTCACGATGATGACGAGAAACGCCAGGGGGGCGAGCCGGTCCGCCCCGGCGACGCCGGCTTCCTCGAGGCGCAGCATGAAGAGCGAAGAGACAGCTGCGGCCACGATTCCCCGGGGGGCGAGGGCGGCGAGGAACGCCCGATCGGCCCATTTGAGCTCGGTCCCGAGGGTCGACAAGAAGACGCAAGCGGGCCTCACCACGACGATGAGCAAACCCACGAAGGCGAGGCCGCGCCAGCCGCAGGCGATCAGAGCGTCCAGGTCGACAGTGGCCGCCAGAACGATGAAGAGGGTCGAGATTAGGAGGACGCGGAGGTTCTCCTTGAACTCGATGATGTGATGCACGGACACGTCGTCACGGTTCGCAAGCATGAACCCCATCAGGGTCACCGCGAGCAGGCCGGATTCGTGGGCGAGCTGGTCGGAGGCCACGAAGATCGCAAGGACGATCGCGAGGGACACCGCGTTCTCCAGCTCGTCGGGGACAAGGTGTCGCCGCAGGGGGATGACGAAGGCGTAGGTGCCCGCCACCCCGAACGCTGTGCCCACGAGGATGGTCTTTCCAAGGTCCAGGATCGCACCGGTGGCGGACTGCATGGCGTCGCCGCCGGCGCCTGCCTCCGTGGCCACGTGGAGCACGAGCACCGCGAGGGTGGCGCCGACCACATCGACAACGATGCCCTCCCATTTGGCGATCGCTTCCACCGGACCCCGCGGCCGCACTTGCCGGAGGAGTGGTCCGATCACGGTGGGGCCCGTCACGGTCAGGATCGCGCCCAGGACCATGGCCACTTCCCAGGTGAGCCCCGCCACCACGAGGGCGAAGAGCGTCGCGAGGATCCACGTCACCACGACGCCCACGGTGAGGAGGCGCAGGATGGGGGTGCCGTGGGCTCCAAGCTCCTTCATCCGAAGGCTGAGCCCGCCCTCGTAGAGGATGACCGCGACGGCCAAGGACACGAGGGGGTTCAGGACGTCCGTGAAGAGCTCCCGGGGATGGAGCCATCCGAGGATCGGACCCACCAAGATGCCGGCGAGCAGGAGGAGCAGGATCGACGGGAGCCGCAGCTTCCAGGCTGTCTCTTATACACATCTCCGAGCCCACGAGACTAGGCATGATCT
>CAJXRJ010000587.1 GCA_913058555.1 uncultured bacterium | reverse complement strand
CCTAGTCTCGTGGGCTCGGAGATGTGTATAAGAGACAGGTGGCAAGGACCAGAAGCACCGACGACGCGGGCCGGAATCCACCGGAGTCCCAGGATTGATCGATCGCCCAACCCGGGTTCCCCACGTGCTCGAACTCCTGCATGCTGCGATCGTCCACAAACAGGCCGAAGATCGTCGGCAGGACCATCAGGAGCAATGGCAAGCACAGGCCGATAAGTCGCGCGGCATTGCGCTTCCCCGTCGTCCCCTGCAACCGGCGAAGCGTCACAGCGGGCGCAAGGGTGTAGAGCATGCAATAGGCACCCGCCACGATGAGCGCCCAGCCACCGGGGAACATCAAGCTAGGCGGCGCGGTTCCCGTTCCCATCCAGCGGTAGGCGGCGGCGGGGATCGCGATCACGAGAATCGCTGCGGTGAACAAGGTGATATGCAGCCCGGCGAACACCACTCCACGGCTGCCACCGGGCAGCCAAGGCGATACGGCCAGGGCGAGGAGCCTGTTCTTTGGAACCGACGGTTCCACGCGTCGCCCCAGCCGGTCGGGCTCGAGGACGAAGAAGATGCAGAAGGCCGCCAAGAAGAAGAGCGAACCAACGCCCAGGCCATGGACCGCTTCCCGGGGCATGCCGCCGCCGACCCCAAGGAACATCACGTTGTAGGCCATCGCGCCCAGGGTGATCAGGCAGAGCAGCGTCACTGCCACGCGAATGTTGGTGGATCGGTTCTCCTCCTCGTGGGCGAGCATGTTGCAGGCCGTGGCGAAAAAGAGCGCTGCCGCGACGGCCATGAACAGCACGAATTGCACCATGACCGCGTAGAACGCCGGGTCCCCGAAGAGCTCGGGGCTTGAGAACCACTCTTGGCAGGCCGCGAGCGATGCGGGGACCAAGGAGAAGAGCCCGCCCGCGAGGGCCACCATCGTGAGCACGCGCAGGAGGCGCTTGCGTACGACCGCCGACATCATCACGGCAAACGTCGTCAGCACGGTCGAGGCGAACGCCGTCATCGCAAGGATGATCGTCAACACCGTCAGGTCCACGCCCCGGAGCAGGAAAGCCGTGACCACGAACGGTAAGAACGTGAGGCCGAACATCAGGCCCTGGGTGAGCGCCGCCGCGATCTTCCCCATCACGATCTGGCGCGGCTTCAGATTCGACAACACCAGCATCTCGAAGGTGTTGTCGTCGTGCTCCGATCCCATGGAGACGAACGCCTGGAACGGCACGACCACGAGCACCGCCATGTTGAAGAACACGTAGACCGACGAGAAGAACATCTGGCCGGGCGAGCTGTTGAAGTACTTACTCTCAATCTGAAGGGCCGCGCCCGTGGCCCCGAAGAGCGCGAGGACCAGCGTCACGATCAGGGTGAAAGCGAAGACCTTGCCGCGCTGGGCCTGACGGACCTCTTTGACGAGAACGGGATTGATGAAGTCCGGTAGAGACCTCGAGAACCACGCTGTAAGTCCAACGTTTGCCTTGGATTTCGGTGCGCCGCTGGGGACGGGCGCCGGCACGTCCACCGCGTCGATGGTTGCATCGGTCATTGAACGGTCCCCTGGGTCACGGACATGAAGACGTCCTCAAGGTTGTTGGTTCGGGCGGCGAAGTCGATGGGCTGCAGCCCACGGCGCACGAGCTCGGACAAGAGGCCCGCGCGGTCCTCGTCAGAACCCTCGAAGCGGAAGACGACCGCATCGCCTTCAATGCGCGGATCGCTCACCCCACGGGACTCAGCAAGGGCACGCCTCACGTCCCCAAGATCCGCGAGGGCTCGCACGGCCACCGGCACCTCGTTGCGGGCGCCGCGCATCATCTCGTCGACTCGCCCCTTTGCCTGAAGGACTCCGGCCTCGATGACCGCCACCGTGTGGCAGACCTCCGACAGCTCGGTCAAGATATGGCTTGAGATCAAGACGGCTTTGCCCGTCTCCGCAAGGGCCGTGACCAGCTCCCGCAGCTCCACTCTCGCCCGCGGATCGAGACCCGCAGCGGGTTCATCCAGGATCAAAAGCGCCGGATCGTGGAGCAGCGTCTTGGCGAGGCACAGCCTCTGCTTCATGCCCTTCGATAGCGCGTCGATGTTCTTTGAGATCAACGGGTGCAGCGCCGTGAAGTCCACGACACTGTCGATCGTACGCTGCCTGTCCTTGCCCCGTAGCCCCTGGGCCCGGGCGAAGAAGTCGAGGTACTCAAGCACCGTCGTCGCCGCGTAGGCCCCGTAGGAATCGGGCATGAACCCGAGCCGTTTGCGCACCCCGCGGGCGTCCTCAAGGGCAGAGACCCCATCGATCAGGACATCTCCCTTATCGGGCAGCTCCAGCGTCGAGGCAATCCGCATGGTCGTGGTCTTGCCCGCGCCGTTGGGCCCAATGAAGCCGCAAATCTCGCCGCGGTTCACCGTGAACGAAACATCGTCCACGGCCTTCATGGACCCGAAGATCTTCGTGATGCCTCGCACCTCAAGCGCAGCACTCATCGTGTCCACTCCTTCGCATCATTGGAGAGAATGCCGACCACCGCGTGACGGCTGCTGATTTCTTTCATGGGCACTCCACAATCGTCCGCCGTCGGTGAAGATGACACCACGGCGAGGTAGCCGCCGGCCGGCGCGCTCGCTGCGGCGAACATCGGGTCGCGCGTCTTGCGTAGCTCATCGCCGAGCTCCGGGCCGCTGGAGTCTTGCAAGGCCTGCGTGGCCCCACTGGCGATCGGTCCCGTCGACTTCATCCAGCGCCCGTCGGGGGTTTGTAGCTCAAGGCTTTCGATATCGACGCCGAGCCCATTCGCCACCTCCAGCCCGCCGCCCGCAAGGGGCTTCACCTCGACCCGAACGCGCGCGGGCGCGACCCGGGTGATCAGGTGTTCGGATTGCTCCCGCGCAGGCAAGAAGGCCCCACCCAGGCGCATGGACGCGCCGTCGTCGGTGATCCGGCGCAAAACGTTGTCCGAGCCTTGGTCCTGAACCATCACGGTGGTTCCAGGCTTGGGCTCGAGGGCATAACCACCGCGGCCCGCAAAAAGCTCGCGGCGCAAGACGGTCGTTGTCAGGCCGTCCTCGCGCTGATCCAAAAGCGCCAAGGAGTGGGCGTTGCCCTTGATGGAGAAACCCTCACGACCGATGCCGTAGGCGAGGAGCAACACCGAAGCCAGGATCGAAAGACCCGGCACCAGGAGGAACATCAGGTCCGGCCGCTTCTTCTTGCGCGTGTACCAAACGTTCGCCGGCCCAATCAACAGGGCGAAGAGCATCAAGAACCCCAGCACGAGGCGCACTGGCAGGGCCTTCTTTTCCATCGGCGTCGCCCAGGGTTCTATGTCCCGATACATCGAACCGAGAACACTCGGATTCGGATCGCGTATGGGCTCGTCAATTCCTTTGGGTAGAGCCATGTCCAGCGGTTCAAGGACCCTGACCCAGGCCTCCCCTACCTGGGGCAAGCCCTCCAGCTCATGGAGACTCACGAGCCCAAAGCCCGCCTGATAGAGCACTGCGCCGTCCCCCCCCGAGGCCACACGGAATCGCTCATCGAGAAGTTCCTTCACGCCCGGCAGCGACTGCGCCACGCTGGCGGCGTCTGGACCGGTAAAGACAATCTGTCCCCCGCTCCGGACCCAATCAGCGACGTGCTTCCACTTGCGCGAACGCTCCAGCCCCAAGGCGGTGTCACAAATCATCGTGTCGACGCCGCTCCACCCCATGCTCCGCCCCGGGAACTGACTGGGTTCAAGTCGGAAGAGAATCGCACCTTGCGCCCCCCCGCTCGGCCGGGCGGACCAGGCGTTCGTCGACCAGCTGAGCCCATTGCCAACCCCACGGATCACGCTTGGGGTGGCATTCGGAAGCGCCGCCAGGGCCGTTGCCTTTTCGCCGTCTCCAATGGGCCCGCCGCGCACGAGGCAGATCACGCGCCCAGACGGCGGCATGTCTTCACCACAGAGTCCAACGTGGAAGTAGGACCTATCGCCAGCCGTCGACATTCGAAAGCTGTACGACTGCCCCCCGCCATCGCGATCGCACGGCACGTAGAGCTCGATCTCCTGGGCTTCCCCCGGGCCGAGATCGAGCGAGACCTCCTGGGCAGAACGCGCCATCGCGTGCCCATAGTCGGACTCGAGATTGATGGTGACGTCACGGCGCTTGTTCCCCCGGTTGGTCAACGAGACCTGCACGGGCGCCCACCCCCTCGAGAGGGCATCGGGGAAGTACGATCGCAATTCCCCATCGACCGTATCCACGCTAATGGGCGAGACCTGTGCCCCTTGGGCGGAGTCGGGTGCCCATAGGCCGAGCGCTACGCCCAAAAAGAGCGCCACGCGAGTGATGGAACTATGCACGGCGGCTAGCGCCTTCGGCGCCCTCCATTTCAGAGACAGCATCGAGCACGCCCTTGGCGATGTCGCGTCCACTGACCGCATCGAGTCGGGCCTTGTAGTCGAGGGCGATGCGATGGCCCAAAGCGTGGGCGGCCACGGCCCGGACGTCGTCGAACCCGACGTTGGCCTTGCCCCCCATGATCGCGTGGACGCGCGCGCTCTCAGCGATCGCGATTGCAGCCCGCGGGGACGCCCCAAAGCGCACGTACTGGCGCACGACTTCGGGTGCCTCGTCGGAACTTGGGTGGGTCGCTGCCACGACCCGCGAGAGCCAGCTCGCCACGGCTCGCGGAAGGAAGACCCTGTCCACCGCCGCGAAGAGTTCCTCGAGATCCGCTTCCGTGACGGCCGCCGCCGGCTCAGGCGCTTGGCCCCGGCGCCGCTCGGTCACGATGCGCTCCAGCGTTCCACGATCCACGTGGTGCACGTCCTGTCTCTTATACACATCTCCGAGCCCACGAGACTAGGCATGATCTCGT
>CAJXRJ010000586.1 GCA_913058555.1 uncultured bacterium | reverse complement strand
CGATGTCCCCCGCCGCCGCCTGGCCGATGTGCTCGACGTCGCTGGCGTGGATACGTAGCACCGACTGAACCTCCTCCGTCGCGCCCGCCCGGTCGTTCCAGAGCCGCGTCCCTACCTCTATTCTGCCACGATAGATACGCACGAACGTCAGGTCGCTGCGCACGCCGCGCCGGACCTTCGAATGCACCTTAAAAGAGAGGGCCAACGGCGCGGGGAGCGGACCCCGATATCGCTCTCCAGAGTCCTTGTGGAAAGCCTCTGGGACCCGGGCCTCCGCAGGCGAGGGCAGGAGCTGGGCCACACCGTCCAGGAGCAGCGGCACCCCGTGCCCGGACAGGGCGGCGCCGCAAAAGACGGGCAGCACGGCGCGGGCCATCGTGAGGGTCCGAAGGGACCGCTCCAATTCGAGTCCGGTGGGGTCGCGCCCCTCGCAGATCATCTCGAACAGCACCTCGTCGTGGTCACCGAGGGCGTCCACAAGCTCCGCTCGCAGCACCCCCACATCGTCGAGGAGCGACGACGGGATATCGATCTCGAGGCGCTCCCTGTGCCCCCCGAGGCCGAAGGCCTTCATATGGACCAAGTCAACGACGCCGGAAAGCGGCTCGCCGGTGTCGCCCCCCCCAATCGGGTAGGCCACCGTAACGGCCTTGGCACCCAGCCTTTCCAACACGGACTGAGCGCAGCCGAGCACATCGGCCCCGGGCCGCTCGCATTTGTTCGCAAACGCAATCGCAGGCAGCCCCCGGGCCGCCACCTGGCGCCAAACCGTCTCCGTTTGTGGCTCAACGCCCTTGGTGCCGTCGAGCACGAGGATCGCCCCGTCGAGGACCCGCATGCAACGCTCCACCTCGACGGTGAAATCCACGTGGCCCGGCGTGTCCACCAAGTTGATCTCCGCGCCCGCCCAGCTCACACGCGTGGCCGCCGCGGCGATCGTGATCCCCCGCTCGCGCTCCTCGGCCATCCAATCCATGACGGATGTCCCCTCATCTACGCGCCCGACGTGACGCTCGACACCCGTCACGTTCAGGATCCGCTCCGTCAACGTGGTCTTGCCCGCATCGATGTGGGCGCAGATCCCCACGTTGCGGATCGCTTGTGCTTCGGGAGTCGTCGGGGCCATGGCCTCGATGGTACCGCCGGACCAGTCGGCGCCTTGCCGACGAAACGGCACGAGGGGCCACTCTCCCGTGGAGCCGATTCAGGATGGGTCAATTGCGCGAGACGTTCCGTATGCTCGCAGAGGCGCCTCCCCGTCGCACTCGGTCTCCGCCGATCGACCACTCCAACCACCGCTTCAATCGACTGGAGCGTCCCTTGACCCACGTCACCGCCTTCATCCCGTACTACCAACGGGAATCCGGGCTCCTGAGGGAAGCCATCGTCTCGATCTTCAACCAGTCGATCCTCCACGAAGGCTCGGCAGGCGGTTATCCGTGTGCGGTCGCCCAAAGCTGGGAGGCGACGTCCGGGGCCCCGGAAGGGGCCCCAGAACTCGGACCCTGCGAAGTCGAGATCCTGATTGTCGACGACGGCTCCCCCATCACGCCGGCCTCTGAGCTTGAGGACCTGGTGGTCCCCGATGGCTGCACGATCCGCATCGTCGAGAGGGAAAACGGCGGGGTCGCCAAGTGCCGCAACACCGGCCTCGACTCCGTGCGCCCAGACTCCGACTACTTCGCGATGCTCGACTCCGACGACGTCTGGAGCCCGTGGCACCTCGAACGAGCCTTGAGAGCCCTGGACGGCGGCGCGGATATCTATACGTCGAACTGGATCACCGCCGAAACCGGTGAACCGGCGTTCGAGTCCCTCAAGAAGTTGCGCCACGGGGATCACAACCCCCATGGCCTGCTGGCCGACGCCTTCGAATTCGTGGGCGACCCCCTCGAACAAGAGGCGCGCTCGTCCATCTGGCGTCCCTCGTGCCTGGTGTTCTCCTGGCCCAAGCTCGGCGACCTGCGCAATGACCCGAAACAGTGCTACTCCTCCGAGGACCAGCTCTGGCGCTTCCAGATGCTGGCGCGGAAGCCGTCCTCGGTATTCTCGACGCGGACCGAGGTGAGGTCAGGGGTCGGCGTCAGCATCTTCTCTGGCCTGCGCTGGACCACGGACCGAGGCCTGCTCGCCCTCAGCGATCGTGGGCGCTGCATGCGCAAGGCCCGGAAGATCCCAGGATTCTCAGCTGGGGCCCGCAAACTCGCCACCCAAGCCCTCGCCCTCGCGCGCAAGGACCAGGTCGCGTCGGTGCTCCACATGACCACTCGCGGCCAGCGCCCGAAACTCAAGACCCTCTTCAAGATGGCCGTGCGGGACCCGCTCCTCGCGGCGATCTGGCCGGTCTACGTGGCGAAGGCCGCGCTGGCGCGCCGTGCGGCGAAGGCGCCCGGAGAGGGTCCCGTCGAGACGGCCCCCGAGGCAAGCAACGAAGGCGTCCCGAGGGCGGCGCGCTGGGGCGAGTGACAAATAGGGCAAGGAAGTCCGCGCCGGGTCCCGCTACCCTCGTGGACGCTATGCCCAACACCGTCGATTACGAGAAGCTCGGAGCCTTTTACCTAGGACGCGAAGTGGACCACGAGTCCGGGGAGACGAACCCCGGCCCGCTGCTCTACGACTCCAAGGATCTCACGACCCACGCGGTGATCGTGGGCATGACGGGCAGCGGCAAGACCGGCCTCGGCGTCGGCCTGCTTGAGGAGGCCGCCCTGGACGGCATCCCGGCGATCATCGTCGACCCCAAGGGGGACATGGGCAACCTCGCCCTCAACTTCCCGAAGCTCAGGCCTGAGGACTTCGAGCCCTGGGTCGACGAGGGTGCGGCCCAGCGCGCGGGCAAGACCAAGGCCGAGCACGCCAAAGGCACGGCGGAGCTTTGGGCGAAGGGACTTGGGCAATGGGGCCAGGACAAGGCGCGCGTCCAGCGACTCAAGAAAGCCGCCGAAGTCCGCATTTGGACTCCGGGGAGCAACGCGGGGCATCCCCTCACAATGCTGAAGAGTTTCGACGCGCCGCCCGCCGCGGTGCTGAACGACGCCGAAGCGTTGGGCGATCGCGTGCAGGCGACGACCGCGGGCATCCTTTCCCTGGTGGGCGTCGACACCGACCCGGTGCGCAGTCGCGACGCCATTCTTGTCGCGAACATCCTGCAGACGTCGTGGAGCCAAGGGCGAAGCCTCAGCATCGGCGATCTCATCGGCGCAATCCAACAGCCGCCGTTCGAACGCTTGGGCGTGCTCGACCTGGAGACGTTCTACCCGCGCGGCGAACGGGCTTCGCTGGCCATGCGCCTCAACGGGCTGCTCGCTTCCCCGGGCTTTGCCGCGTGGCTCGAAGGCGAGCCCCTCGAGATCCAGCGCTTGCTCTACGCGCCCGACGGCCGCCCGCGGCTCTCGGTCCTGTCGATCAGCCACCTCTCCGACGAGGAGCGCATGTCATTCGTGACGGTGCTGCTCGGCGAAGTGCTCTCCTGGATCCGAACCCAACCCGGCACGAGCAGCCTGCGCGCGCTGCTCTACATGGACGAGATCTTCGGCTACTTCCCCCCGACGGCGAACCCTCCGTCGAAGAAGCCGATGCTGACGCTCCTGAAGCAGGCGCGGGCCTTTGGACTAGGCGTTGTGCTCTCCACCCAGAACCCCGTCGACCTGGACTACAAGGGCCTCTCCAACTGCGGCACGTGGTTCCTTGGTCGCCTGCAAACCGAGCGCGACAAGCTGCGCGTCCTCGACGGACTGCAAGGGAGCCTTGACGGTGGCGGCGGTTTCGATCGCGGGACTCTCGAGAAGGTGCTCTCCGGCATGGAGAAGCGCACATTCCTCCTGCACAACGTGCACGAAGAGCGCCCTGCTCTGTTCAAGACGCGCTGGGTCCTGTCGTACCTGCGCGGACCGATGACGCGGCCCGAAATCGAGCGCTTGACGGCGAAGGACAAAGCCGATCCCCCAAGCCCCGCGGCCGCGAAAGTCGAGCAGCGCGCGAACGCCCAGGAAAAAGAAGCCGCCGCCGTGCAGACCTCCGCGAAACGCGTACGGGCCCAGGCGGTCCTTTCGCCCCCGCCGGAGCTGCCCGAAGGCCTCACCCAGCGCTTCCTGCCCCTGGGTGATGATCCCACCGAAGAGGAGACGGTCATGTACCGCCCGAGCCTCTACACGGAGGCCCAGGCGCACTACGCTAACGCGCGCATGAAGGTCGACGAGTGGCGCACCTACTACGCGCTCTGCCCCATCGCCGAAGACGAGCCCGCCGTGGAATGGGACACCGCGACGATCGAGACCGAAGAGGTGCTGGAGTCCAAGCCCGTCAAGCGCTCGTTCCGCGGAGCGAACTACGACCCGATGCCCTCGACGTCCCGGAAGATCACGACTTGGACCCGGTGGCACAAGGGGCTCAAGGGGCACCTCTACCAGGCGGAGCCGATGGAGCTCTTCAAGGATCCGGCCACAAAGCTCGTGTCCGAGCCGGGCGAGACGAACGCCGCGTTCCGCGCCCGCGTGCGCCAAGCAACCGTGGAGAAGCGCGACCTGGCGCTCGAGAAGATCCGCACGCGCTTCGCTCCGAAGGTGGACCGCGCCGAGGAGCGCATCCGCAAAGCCCACGAGAAGCTCGGCCTTCAGGAAGAGCAGGTCGAAGAGAAGTCGCGCTCAAGCTGGATTGACATCGGCGGGTCCCTCCTCGGCAGTCTCTTCGGGCGCAAGCGCACGACCGTGTCCAAGGCGCAGCGCGCCATGAAGGGGCGCGCCCGCGTCGCCAAGGAGAAGCAAGACGTGGAGCGAGCGGAACGGGAACTGAAGGAACGCCAGAAGGAGCTCGTGGAGCTCCAGGTCGACCTGTCTCTTATACACATCTCCGAGCCCACGAGACTAGGCATGATCTCG
>CAJXRJ010000585.1 GCA_913058555.1 uncultured bacterium | reverse complement strand
TGGTCCGGTCGGCGAAGCCGACTCACGCCACGTCCAGGCACCTCGCCTCCGAGACCACGCCTCCCAATAGGCGCCAGCGCTCCCGGCCCTCCTCTCACTTCTCCTTCCTTGGTCCGGTCGGCGAAGCCGACCAGCGACAAAGCAGAGAGCCCAGCGCCCCGCTCTTGGGGCACCGGGCTCTCATGGTGAGGTGCGCGGATACTAGAAGGCGCCGTATTCGGTGGCTCTCTAGCGGCCTCCGCGGGCGCGGATGGCTTCGAGCTCGGCCTTGGCGGCTTCCAGGCGGGCTCGGACCTCGGCGATGCGGCGTTCGAGCTCCTGGCGGCGCATCTCTAGGGCGCGCCGGCGCTCTTGCTCTTCGAGGTCCGGCTCGGACTCCTCCTCTGTTTCCGGATCTCCTGCGTAGCCGATCTCGGTGAGGCGTTGGGCGAGGCGTGGGGTGGCGGAGTTGTCGACAACCTCACCAGCTTCGCGCTTGGTGTAGTAGTCGGCCAATGCGAGGGTGCGTTTCGCGGCACGGGTGTCGCCGGCTCTTGCGTGGAGTTTGCCCGCGGCGCGGATGGTCTCGATCAAGGCCTTCATGTTGACCGGGCCAGGACTTGGGACGGGGGGGACCTCGACCCCTTCGCCTTCCACTCGGAGCCTGGCGAGGGCGACCATCCACGCCATTCTCTCGGCCCCGCCCTCTCGGACCTCGTCGCGCATCGGTAGGTCAAGGGCGTATGCACGCTCTGCGATTCGAAGGGCGGCCAGGCGTCCCTCGATGTAGGTCAGGTCGTCTTCCCGCGAGGGGGGCTGCGCTTGTTCCGCATCCGGGGTGCCCTTGGATCGATTCACATAGAACTTTGCGAGGGCCTGGTGGACGCGCGCAACTTCCCGGTTGCCCTTCTTCATCTGCAGTTCGGCACCGCGCTGGATGATGGCGGTGAGCCTTTCCATGGCGTTTCCGTCGCCGGACATCACAGCCTCGGGGGTGGGCTCCGTGGGCATGGGCTCGCCCTTGACCTGGGACTTGCCAACAGCGGCAAACCATGCCATCGCCTCAGCGTTGGCTTTGTCGCCTGCGCGCTTGTAGCCGTCCGCCACGAGCTCAAGGGCTTTCACTCGGACGGCCTTGTCGTTGATGTCTCCCTTGAGGATCTTCCGTGCGCGGGCCGCGGCCCAGGGGGCCCTGTCGTCCCCCCGCTTTGCTTTGTCTTTTGCCTTGGACTTCGCTTTGGCTTTGGGCTTCGCTTTTGCCTTGGCGTTCATCTCCGCGGCGATCTCCACAAGGCGTTTGGACTCATCCTTGTAGCCCTTCGATCGCAGGATCCGCGCCGCTCGCCGGAGGGTGGCGACATTGCTTTGGTCCTGGTCCTGGACTTCAGGAGCGGGCCGTACGATCGCCGATTGAGCCGCAGCGTCTGCCGCCGGCGATAATGGCGCAAGGCAACCAGCGAGGAGAAGGAAGGACCGTTTCATGGGTAGCTCTCGGGTCGGAGCCCGCGTGGAGATTCGGATGGGAAGGGACTCGATGACGTTCCGGCCAACCCGTTGGGGCGGGCTTTGCATCACCGGGCCCCCAACCTACTTCACTGTAGCGGCGCCGTTGTACGGGCTGCGTCAGGGCTACGTCGGGTCTAGCGGCCGGTGGACCAATCTTCGATACGGGCCGCCAGGTCGGCTGAGGGTACGGCGCTGTGGGCGGCTTCCACGCAGGCCCGCAGTTCTGCCTCGTGTCCCGGGTCCCTCCGAAGCCTCGGCAGGGCTCGGGCTTCGTCCAGGTAGTCCACGTCAGCTACGTTGGGGATCTTGCCCGTGCGCCGCATCAGGTGGGCGTACAGGGAGGCGCAGTCGGCGCAAGGGAGCTCCTTCCAAGCCCTCTTGACGAGGGGGCCAATGCGCCCCTTTTCCTTGTTCCACACCGTGCCGCAGCGGCCCTCACGGAGGGCCGCGTCTTCGTCCGCGATGAAGCGCTTGAGCAGGCCGACAGTGTCTTTCGCCATGGGTGAAGTGGCCGGGGTCAACAGCCTCCACCATTTCGACGACCGTTGGCCCGTGGGTTCAGTCCGAATCGGAGAATCTCCAGGGGCGGGGGTCATGTGCCCTCGGGCGTCGCCAGGGCACAACAGGAACGGGGGGAGACGGGCACGAATGCCTGTCTCCCCCCGTTCCTATCGTCGGTTGGTGTCGCGCTCCGCAGCGCGGAGCCAACACCTCAAATCACATCAGTTGAACGTGATCTCGAGACCGTCGGTGAAGTTCGAGCCGAGGCCGACTTGGTCGCGGTGCCAGGCCTGGAAGTTCCAGGTCTCGCCGGCCATGATCGTGACGACGCCGTTGCCCTGGGGGATCATCGCCAGGTCGAGGGGCAAGGAGAACGAGCCCGTGTTCCCCGTGCCGAGGATCTGGCTCGGGAGGGTGAATCGACCGACAATGCCACCGAGGCAAAGGTTGCCGTTGCTGGTGCCGCTGGCGCCGGGGTTGAACGCCTGCGTCATCGACGTGGCGAAGATGCCGAACTGGTTCAGGGGGAGGTTGGAAGCCGTGAGCGTGACGTTGTCGTTCGCCGCTGCGAGGCTGCCTTCTGCCGACATCGTGCCGGCGGCGCCTGAGGAGTTGGCGACTGCCGTGCAGTAGTTCGTTCCGATTGACAAGGTCAGGTCGACGATGTAAACGGCGTCCAGGTCGGTCGGGTTGTCGAGGACGACTTCGATGATGGCGAGCGCTCCGTCGTCACTCATCGCGATCTCGGAGTCCGAGTTCGGCACGTCCTCGATGACGAGGCCACCGAGCATCGAAACGCCTTCCTGGAGGAGGAGGTTGTCGTTCAGCAGCAGGCCCGTGTCGATGGTGGTGTCGGGGTCGTTCCAGTCCAAGTACCAAAGGACGTCGCCGCTGTTGCTCATCGGAACCACACCGCCGAATCCGAAGCCAGCCACGAGCCAGCCGCCGGGGACGGAGGCGGGGGTCGGGTCTCCTTCGTGGGCGATCGTCGTGATGACGCCGCCGATGCTCTTGAAGATCCAAGAGTCGTCGGTCGACGGGCCGCGGTCGAAGCCGGAGAAGACGAAGTCGCCGTTGTTGTTCAGGTCGACCTCGGCCGTGCTGAAGTGATCGAAGACGTCGGCGGGATCCGTGGGGAACGAGTCCGCTTCGTTATAGAGCAGAGTGCTTACCAGCGCACCGTCGGTCCTGTACAGGTTCGAGTCGCTGGTGGTCATGCCAGGCGCGGTGGTGTGATCGTCATCCACGTACCAGATGCACTCACCGTTGTCGTTGATGGCTTGGCGGCCCTTGCTCGCCGAGAAGCCCTGGATCGGCGTGACGTGGTTCGGGCCGGGAAGGGTCTCACCCTCCATGGCCAGCTTCGTCTCGCTGATGATGTTGCCCATGGCATCGATGTCGATGCGAAGCATGATGCCCTCGCTCGTGGTGCCGAGGTTCACCGTTCCCTGCACGAGAAGCTGGCCGTTGTTGTTCTGCCAAGCCTCGTTCACGTGGTCATAGATCGTGCCCGGGGGCAGGCCTGGGGCGTTGCAAGGCGTGACGTCATCCTCGATCAGGGTGATGCCGTTCCAAACAAGCAGGTAGCCGTTGGTCGACGTCGTGCCGATGTCACGCACCGGCGTGATGAACATGATGTCGCCGTTGTCGTTGATGTCGACCACGTCCACGAACGAGCTAGCTTCTTTGCCCGCGGGCGCCACGAAGCCCATGCTCGTACCTTCGCGCCAAAGGATGTTGCCGTTGTGGAGCAAGACCGCATCGGAGGTCGTTGCAGCGTCGGTATCCAATTCGATCAGCCAGTCGCCGGATCCGTTGATATCGACGTTGTCGATGCGGGTGACCAGCTCGCCGGTTCCACCGGGAAGGGGGTCGCCCTCACGGAGGAGCTCGGTGAAGGTCTGGGCGCCTGCTTGGGAGCAGAGGGATGCTCCCAGGAGCAGAAGCGGGATGTTTGAAGTGCGCATATCAGGTGGTCGAGATCGATAGGGGAGGAACTGGTTCCGGAGAACGACGTTCGAGTAAGGAAGGGAGGGTTGGCGTCCCCCCGGCCCGGGCCCGAGACACGAAGAGCGCGTTCATCGGGCAGACGTGGAGCAGATTCCGCCCCGTTAGAGGTCGAGCGAGGGAGTGAAGTTGGCCGCTGGCGAGCAAGCCACCGGCGTTTGACGACCTCAGACCATAGGGAGTTGAGCGGCGGTCGCCAGCCCTCACTGCGCCTCTCGGGTAAGTTTCCAGGAAAATGGCTGGTTGGACACCGAGCCGGGGTGGGAGATCCGGCCTCACTCGCCAGGAATGGGCCTGGCGGCCCCAAGAGGCCGACTAATGGCGGTCTCATGGGGAGACACGTCCTCGGTCGGCTCTGGTCCGCGCTGGGCCGCTGGTCAGGCCTAGCATGCCTGATTCGCGGCGGGACTCGCCCAAGGGGAGCAAGGACGGCGAAGGGGCGGTCGATGTGCAAGGGTCGATTGCGCCTGCCGGCGAACTTCCGTCGCGCCGCCGTACCACTGGGAGCGGCAACGCCCACCATCCCGAAGGTCGCGGCTTCCGGATCCTCCCCAGCTCGGTCGTGCCTCCACGTGCCAGCCGGCGGTGGGCAGGGCGCGGCGCAATCACCCTGCACCGCTCCGACCTACTTCAGCGTCAGGGCCAGGCCGTCGGTCAGGTTGCTGGTCGCAGTCGGGTGGCTATCCCGGAACCAAGCCTGGAAGTACCACGTCTCACCGGGTTGCGCGGCAACAACGGGGAAGAGGGGAATAGCCTGAATGTTGATGGCGTGGGTCAACGAGCCGGAGGGGCCCGAATTCTGGATGGACCCGTTGAAGCGAGCCAATGGAGCCGCAACACAGAGGTTTCCGCTGCCGCCAGCCAGCGCGGGGACGAACCCTTGGTTGCGGC
>CAJXRJ010000584.1 GCA_913058555.1 uncultured bacterium | reverse complement strand
CTACACACTGCATATCGTCGGCAGCGTCAGATGTGTATAAGAGACAGATCCTGGCTCGGTACTTCGGTACTTCGCGGGGGGGCCCTTCGCCTAAGCGAAGTGGAGGGTGTGCTGTGGTGGGGGAGGAGCCGAAGCGCTGGACGAAATTGACGGCGTCCGGAGTGAGATGCCGCGGCCCAATCTTCCGTTTCCGAATGCGCCCCAATACGGACGGGCATAGGGGATCTTCGAACCGGTGCTCCCGGGGAGGGAGGTGAGCGATGCCGAACTCTGAACCTGGCGCGCGGTCCTGCGCGAACGCACTTTCGTCCAGCCTTTGGCGGGCCAACGGGCAGGCCTGCGGTGGCGGCTCCCACTCGACCGGCAGGCGTGTAGGGGCCGGCCAGATGCGAAGGCAACGAAGGCATGGGCGGCTTCGTGGATGAAGACGATGGCGGGGCGGCGTATTGAGCTCCGCCGAAGGGGTCCGTACCTCCCCCTGCTAGTTCCAGGCGCCGCGCCCACCGGAGTGCTTTGGCACGCAGCAGCGGGCCTGGGCAATTCACTTTCAGCCTGTGAGACAATCGATGATTGTGCCTTTCACAGGCTGTGGTAATGCCGCTGGCGCACCCGCCAAAGCGGGTGCGCTCTCAGACTGCGCGGCCGCGGGTAGTCTGGAAGGATGTTCCGACTCGCTAGCCAGCTCCCGATTGCCCTCGTCCTTTTGGCCCCTGCCGCGTTGGCGCAGGTGGATGACTTCGACGGAGGTGCGAACCCGAACGGGTGGACGTTCGCCGTCTCGCCCCCAGACGTGATCGAATCCAGCGGGGGCAACCCCGGCGGGTGGCTTCATAATGCCACCGTGGACAGCTTCGCGCCGATCCTCCAGATCGGAGCGGGCGCGACGTCAGCGTTCGTGGGAAACCTACGAGCAAAGGGGGTGACCCGCATGGGCCTCGATGCGATCACCAACAGCGCCACCTTCGGTGCCGACGGGCGAAACCTCGCGATCTTGCTCCGGGATACGAAGGGCACCCCCTGCCCGATGACGACGACTACGCCTACTCCGTAGGGGCACTCGTGCCCCAGGTGGGGCAGGGCTGGACTTCGTACTCCTTCGACGTTCCGAGTCAATCCACCGCCACGGTGCCGGCGGGATGGACTGGGGGTTGGGTCGGCAACGCTGCTCAGTTTCGTCCGGGCGTGGGGTGGAGCGACGTGATCCAGAGCGTAGACCGCATCGAGATCTGGTGGATCGACCCGTCGTTCTTCGCGATCTTCCAGCAATGGGACGTGGGCGTGGACAACGTCTTTGTCGAAACCACCATCGGAACCAGCTTCTGCGTGGGCATCCCGAACACGACGGGACTCGTGGGCATCGCATCCGCCACGGGCAGCGTGGCGGCTATGGACAACGACCTGACGTTGTTAGCGCACAACCTACCGGCCAGTCAATTCGGCCTCTGGTTGACGTCCAGGGTCAGAGGATTCCCCCCCGCGCCGAGCTGCTCCACTGGCCTTTGCCTCGGCGGAATGATCGGTCGGCTGGACGGCCCTGGCCAGGTCCTCAGCACAGGGGCTTCCGGCAGCTTTGAGCTGCACGTGGACCTCACCACGATCCCACAGGCGAACGGCACGGTCGCGGTCCTTCCAGGCGACACATGGAACTTCCAGGCATGGCCCCGGGACACCAACTCGTGTGGCTGGACCTTCTCGACCGCTGTTGAGGTGATCTTCCTCTAAGCCTGTCATGTTCGTGAAAATGACAAGCTAGGACGGTAGGTCGGCGCGCGGCGTTGCTGCACGAATCCCAGCCTCTTGGGCGACCCCAGGCCGCCTTCTGAACGTTGTAGGCGCCCGTCGAGCATCCTGAGTGCATGAAGTCACTCGTGCACCCCAAGTACAAGACCCGGAACCGCGTCACCAATTGGCGTGAGTACGAACGGGGTCTCGTACAGCGTGCGGATGTGACTGTCTGGCTGTCGCCGAGGCGCGCAGCCGAAGTTTTCCGACCTGGCGATCGAGTCCGCGTTGACGCTGAGGCTCGTCTTCCAGTTGCCATTGGGGCAGGCCGAGGGCTTCCTCCGCTTGCTCTTCAAGCTGATGGGGGTAGACCTCGGCGCTCCTGACCCCTCGACCTTGTCGCGCCGGTACTGACCGACAGTAGCGTCGATGACGGAACTACAGGCGTCACGATCATTGAATGCGTCGGCGATTCCATCCGTTCAGTGACCGCCGATGCTGCTTACGACACGAGGCCAATCTACGATGCCGCGGAAGCCATGGGGGCGGAGGTTGTCGTGCCCCCAACCAGTAACGCGAGCACGTCAACACGGCGCCGAAGGTCGAAGGGACGCAGCCGAACCGTTAGGCGAGTGAAAGAGGTCGGGCGACGGCGATGGAAGAAGGAGTCGGGGGACCGGCATGCTCAACCGCCATTGATGCAACAACGCCCCGCGTAGGGAAGGCCACCCCAGGTCGAGGGATCAGAGGTCTACCTGGTTGCGACCGTCAGGATTGAGGCCGAGGGGCAACCGCTCGACTTCTTGGCCATTCCGCAGCAGGACGAGGGTAGCGGTACTCTGGGGGAGGACGACGAGCGGGAAGGAGCCGTTCTGACGCCGGCTCGTTCGACGTTGTCGATGGGTCACCCCGGCAAATTTGGCAACGACGTACACGGGATCTCCTGCGGCGTCTTCGTACATCACGCTGCCGAGTTCCGACATCGACCGCGTGGAACGCAGCACGAGTTCGCACTGCCGATCGACCGTGATAACGACGTCGTCTTCGAGGTTTTCCACCGAGTGCGACCAAAGGCTACCGAACGGGCTCCGGGGCCCATGATCCAGCTGGAGGCGGGCCTCCTCCTTGGGAACACCCTCGAGCACGAACGTGCCGTCGTCATCCGTGGAGGTCGAGACGCCGTCCACTGACATGCTCGTCCCCCCACCGCCGCCGTCGAGAACCAAGAGCTTCACCACGACCTTGGCATCAGGTACTGCCCGCCCGCTGATGTCACGGACCGTGCCCCGGATGGTTCTCGTCGAGGTCGCCGGATCGAAGACCAGCCGCGTCAGCTTTGCGCCGCGGGCTGAGATCGACGCAAAGGCCTGGGCGTTGCCGGTGGTTGGGTCGATGACCCGAACGAGGTAAGGCTCGATACGGGCCGGAGAGAACTGGAACACCCCACGTGAGTCCGTGGCCGCCGCCCTGTACATCTTCAGATTCTCGGGACGGACCCCGGGCTGCTCCAAGGTCCTGGAGCTCCCGTTGGGGGAAGTCGCATCGACCAGGACGACCTCCAGACCCGAAAGGGGGCGGCCATCCGCATCGACGACCTGCCCGATGAGGCTCCCCATGGCGTCGGGCAGCACCAAGTCATAGGGGCCCGCACCGTCGCTCGACTTCGCTTGCTCTTCATTCGGCACAGGTCCGAGGACGAAGCAACCGCCACGGGATCGAGCGATCAGCGGAGCTCCTCGACCGGTATCCATCAGATGAAAGGCACCCGTGGCGTCGGTCACTACCTGCTCGTCCTTCAGGGAGACCATCGCGCCCACGAAGGGACGACCGTCTTCGTGGAGCACGCGCCCAAAGACCCGCGGTGTCGACGCCGTCGTTGGCTGCTGACGAGGCGCCCTGGGCGCTTCGAGGAGTAGGCCAAGATCGCTCGCCGCGGGAACCGGGTAGCGTTCAAGGTACGTACCAGTTGACCGAGACACCTCGAGTTCGAAGTCCACATGGCTCGGGACACGTTGGAGCTCGAACCGTCCATTCTCGTCGGTCACAGCGACTCGGTCCGAGCCCATGGCCTCGCCATTCTGGTCCACCAAGAACACCCTTCCCCCGACCACATCGAGTTCCAACTCGAGGGTCGTCAGGGCCTCCAACGTCGCTGCGGACTCAACCCTGGCTCCGGGCACGGGCTCTTGGGTGTCCGGGTCGATGACCATACCCGCGAGCCTCACCGCTGGCGCAATGACGCACACCATGGCACCTGCGGGGTCCTTGGCAGCGCTCAGCACCACGAGGCGCGGGGACACGGGCATCATTTGCTTCGCCACCTCAGCCCCGGAAGGCACCAGGTCCGAGCGCACCATACCATCCGTCCCGCTCTTCACTGTGAACGGCTTGGATGGGGGGAGCCCCATGGCCTCCCGCAGGCCGTCGCTACGCTGGCGGCCCGTCCAGCGGAACTCCACGCCGGAGAGCGCCGCCCCATTCAGGTCGACGACCTTGACCTCGAATGGTGGCGTGGAGACGGGGGCGAGTTCTCCTTCTGCGCTTGGCACGGGGAGGGGTGAGGGCGCGGCCAGGTCGGTGCCTAGAACGACCCCCCTCGCGGCTGCTCCTTCCACCTGCGCAAGGATTGGATCCCCGCCAGCGGCGGCCTCCCCCGGTGACCCCACTCGCGCCAGATATCCTGGCTCATTCCCACCCTCGAGGCCGCTCGGACGCATCGCCATCGCCGCACCGGCGACTGAGAGCAGCACCGCTGCGGCCCCGCCGATCACGACGCCAAGGCCCGCGGCCCGTGCGCCCAAATCTGGCCCTGCGAGCGGCAGCAGCGCCACCGCCCAGCGGCCGCGATCCCCGTGCTCCGCCTCGAGGTCCTCCCGCAGCTTTGCGAGCCCGCGCTCCAGACGCTTCTTCGCCGTGGGCACACTCACCCCCAGCCTCTCGGCCATTTCACGCGGTGGCAAGTCGTCCACGTAACGGAGCAAGACCGCGTCCCGCATGCTCTCGGGGAGCTTGAGAACGGCGTCGAAGAGCCCCCGAGCGAGCTCGGCGCGCTCCACGGTTTCGGAGACGTCCGGCGCCGCTTCATGTCTAGCCGCCGCCCGCTCGCGCCGGGCCCTGGAGCGCTCTGACCTCGCCCGATCCACCGCCAGGCTCCGAACGGCCGAACGGAG
>CAJXRJ010000583.1 GCA_913058555.1 uncultured bacterium | reverse complement strand
TCGCCCTACGGCAATGGAGAACGAGCCGTCGAGCAGGAGTGGAGTCGATTGGTGCAGGCTGCCTGATTAGCACTTGGCCAAGGAGGTGATGGAGCCCAGGCAGGGGAGCCAGCTTGCTCGGGTTCCGTCACGTAAAGGGCGACGGAGGGTCCACTTGACCTGGTACCAGCGCGGACTTGGAGACGCTTGACGGCAGTCGACGTCCGTTGCGTACCTCTGCGATGCGCAGCTGGTCAAGGGTTCGTAGCAGGCGATCGAGCTCAGCTTGGGCATCATCTCGCTGGGTGGTTCGCTCATCGATCCACCAATGGAGCGTGTCGACATCTCTGGCGAGATGCGAGTATCCCAAGGACGAGGCCTGGGCGAGCGGCCTGGTGCCGGGTCCGCGAGCTGGGTTCAAGAATCCTCCGAATTCCCGCCTGCGCAGAGGGCCAGGGCCGATGCCGATCTGATTGAGCCCTTGAGGGCGCCTGGGTAACCGTATGCCCTTCCATCGGTAGTCCTGTAGCAAGAGACTTCGGACGCCCCCCGGGAACTCTTCAGCAGGGCTCCCCATGAGCCGCTTAGCTTCCAAGGATTCATCCATGACTGGCACCTTCTCATACGTTTTCATCTCTCTCCCTGCCCGGTTCTCTGCGGGAGCAAGTGCCGGGCTCTTTGTGGGCCTTGCCGCCAGCGCGATGGCCCAGCAGTTCCCGCTCGGCGCCGCGACGGAGCTCACGTCTGAGCTCAGCCAAACTCGCAGGCCGACGCCCGGGGACTTCAACGGCGATGGCCAGGAGGACGTTGTTGTTTCTTCCGCCACCACCACAGGCCTTTGGATGTTCGCCGGCGCCGGCCAAACCGGATTCGGCTCAGCCGCGCGGATTGCCGACTCGGGCCGCATCGTCCTAGAATTTGCCGCAACCGACCTCGATGGAGACGGCGACCTCGACATCGCGGCCCTGCTCGCCGCGGGCACAAGCAGTCCCAAACGCCTCGTGCGCCTATTGAACGATGGGGCCGCCGGCTTCTCCGAATCAACGATCCTCGACGGCGCAGGGACCTATCAGTCCATCAAGGTAGCGGACCTCACGGGGGACGGCGCTCCAGACCTTGTGCTGAGCCGCGGCAACGGCAGCCTATACGAGGTCGTTTACCTCCCCGCGCAGGGCGCCGGGTACGGCTCTCCCACGGGCTCCATTGTCAGCAGCTACTCCGGTGACTTCCTGGTGGCCGATATCGATGCTGACGGCGTACTCGACATTGCCACCGACAAGATCCCGCAAGGTGAACTAGCGTTCGCTCGAGGCCTGGGCAGCGGCACGTTCGCGCCCGGAGTCTCCATCCAGCCGGCCGGTGGCGCAGCTATCACGTTCCCCGCCCGATTTGATGACATCGACGGCGACGGCGACCTCGACTGCCTCAGCGATGTGACTGTGTTCGACGCAAGGTTGAGGTACTACAGCGGGTTAGGGGCTGGCACCTTCGGCCCACCAACCTTCGTTGGCGGGATCACCCAAGCCAATACCCTCAAGCTGTTTGACGCAGACGGCGACGGCGACCTCGATATCGGGAGCATACAGCGAAGCAGCTCGTCACCGTTTGCCGACCGTGATCCAACGATTATCCTTCAGTCGGCTCCGGGGTCGTTCGGCCCGCGGGTCATTACCTTTGCGGACTTCGCTGCCGATTCGGCTCTGTCCGACATCGATGGCAACGGCCGCCAAGACTTCATCGCAGTAGGTACCTTTTTCACCAGCCCCCTGACGTGGCGGCTCAACAACGTCCTGGTAGGGCACGGCTTCTTCGGACCAAGCGTAAGCGCTCCTTCGCCACCATTCTCCAATGTATGGCGCAGGGCAGTGGGCGATCTCGATGGCGACGGTGACGACGATGTCATCGTGACGGAAGCAACAAGTGACACCCCAGGTGTCGTTGGCTGGATTGAAAACGTCGCCCCTGGCGTTACCGCACCTCCGGTCGGCCTCTTCACTACCTCTATCATTCGGGCAACTCCCTATCTTTTGGACGTCGACGGCGACTCGGATCTCGACCTGGTGGTCGAAGCGTCAGATGCGAGCGGAGGAGCTTCGGAGTTCTGGCTGAACGACGGGGGCATGTCGTTCTCGCTTGCATCGAAGTTGATTGCGGTCGGCACTCAGATTCAACGAACCTTCCACGTCGAGGACATGGACGGGGATGGGGACGCAGACGTCGTCATCGGGAAAGCGACCAGCCAGCTATCGAACCTCGAGGTGCGTCTTTACAGGAACACGGGCACTGGCGCCGCGTTCCAACAGTACGCCTTCATCTATGGGCCGGCAGGCGTCCATGACTTGGAGATCGGTGAGTTCAACGGCGACAATCTTCGAGACATCGTGACCATCAACGCAACCGCAGTCCCCGGTGAGAGCCAGTTGCAGGTTTACTTCGGGCTTCCGGCCGGTCAGTTCAGCGACCCCATTGCACTTTCGGGCACTGTTGAGACGGTGAACATCAGCACGGGGGACTTTGACTCGGACGGTCTCACCGACCTCTTTGTCTGGGACATGACCGACGGCATTGTCATGCGCCGCGCCGCCGGTGGAGGCATGTTCGATGGACCGGTCCAGCTTGTGGATTCGCCGACCACGTCTAGGGCACTCCCTGTGTATCCCATCGACTTCGACGCGGACGGGGACACGGATATTCTCTATCCACTCGTTACGTCCAACGCGAGCGCGCTGAGCATCGCGGAACAGCTTCCCGGAGGCGTCATGCGAGACGGCTTCCCGGCCGGCGCGAATGGACCATTGGGCTTCGGGCTCCAAGCCCCAGCGCTAGCCGATCTCGACGGGGACGGTGACGGCGAGTTGATTGTCGTAGAGCTCGGAAAGGCGATTGCCTACGAGAACCATGGCATCGTCAACGTGGGCTCAGCCTTTTGCACGGGGCCGGGCATTCTAGGGGCCACCCTGAGTGCCGTCGGTTCAGAGGCGCTGAGCGACAACCGGGTCACGCTCGTCGCCGCTGGAATCCAAAGTGAGGCCTTCGGAATCGCCGTCGGTTCTCGGACCTTTGGGGCGCCCGTGCCAGTGATGGGCACCCAGGGAACCATCTGCTTGACGGGCGCCATTGGACGCTACGACGGCCCAGGTCAGGTGCTGAACTCTGGCCCCGTCGGCATCATGTCCCTTGACCTAGACCTGAGCGCCCTTGAGACCCCCGGCGGATCGGTAACTGGCCAGGTCGGCGAGTCGTGGTCCTTCCAGTTCTGGCATCGTGTCACGGTTGCAGCCGGCCAGTCGAGCCGCTTCACCACCGGCGTCACCGTGCAGCTGCGGTAGCACCCGCTACCCTGGGCTGATGACAACTCTCCGGAAGTACGGAGCCAGGATCAATCTCTAGGGTACGCCCGCCGGTGCTGAATGGACGCCTCCTGCTCCGTGTGCGCGGCGCGAGCACTCTTGCAAAGCCTAAAAATTGATCCTGGCTCCGAACTTCGCTCAAGCAGCGAAAAGGGCTCGAGGAGCGGCTCGCGCAAGGTGGACTGGATAGGGTGCTTCGCCAAGATCGGATGGACCGAGTCCCCGTCGATCCCATCATTCGCACCGACCTTTAGCAGGGTTGGCCGTGAACCCCTTCGGCGAACCTCAAGCTTGTTCCTGGCTGCAAGCGCCTTGGACAATCGTGGTACCGGCTGCAAAGATGATTCCTCGGTGAAAGACGAATGACCATCAGCAAGCAGGTTGGTGGGAACCCCGCCGAATACCGGATGTTTCTGGAGCAAGGGCGTCCTGCGACTCACCCCACGGGGCCTCTACCTGCCCGTTGCCGATCCTGACGCGTGCGAGTATCGCCGACCGGCCGCGGTTGATTCCGCGCAAGACTTATCGCGCCCCTATGCGATCGCTCGCCAGAGCACCCACGCCCCGAGCGATAGGAGTACAAAGCCGAAAGTGCGGTCCACGGCGCGGCCGTTGCGGCGGAGCCAACGTATGGCGCCGGTGCCCGCGAGAGCCGCCGCGACGAGGACATACCACACTGCATCCACCGTCATGGCGAGGGCGGCAACGCCGGCGCGTTCCGGCATGGTCGCTTCCGGCGGCACGAGATTGGAAAGCAGCGCCAGAAAGAACACAGCGATCTTCGGGTTGAGGAACGCAACGGTGAAGCCCTCGGTGAAGCCACCGGTGTTTGCTGCCGGAGTACTCTCGCTTTCCAACGGATCCGGATCCGCGCCCTGGGTTTCGCCAGAAGTTTCAGCCGACCCCCACGTGGCGCGGATGATGTTCGCGCCCATCCATAGCAGGTAGAGCGCGCCAGCGATCATCACAGGGCGTTCGATCGCCGACACAAGCGCCGCAAGTCCCGCGACGGCCACAAAGGCGTAGATGCCAACCCCAAGGCCGTGGCCAAGGCCACAAGCGACTCCATTGGCGCGCCCTCCCTCGACCGTGTTCTTCAGCACGACCACGAGACTGGGACCCGGAGACATTGCTCCGCTGCCACACACGAGCAGGATGGTCAACCAGGCATCGGGATTCATGGCAGGGGAGCATACGCATCCGGACTCGTCGCTCGCCCGTCTTATTTCGGAGGATGGGGACCCATCGGAGCCGTGGACGTCGCACGCCGTGGCCGAGCCGCTAAGGGCCTGCACCCTGGGCTGGCATTCTGGGCTGACACTCATGGCTGCCACTGGGTGACGAGCGCATCGATGCAGTCGCTGCCAGCGATGCCGTTTCGCCGATCGCGGTACCAAATCCGAGAGCCCCAGGGCGTCCCAGCCTGTGCGGCGATCGGAGCCGCGGCGCCCGGTAAACCGAGCGGATCGAGGCTCGCTGGGGGGGGCCGGCCTGGTGCGCGCGAAGGTGAGGGGCTCGTAGCTGTCTCTTATACACATCTGACGCTGCCGACGATATGCAGTGTGTAGA
>CAJXRJ010000582.1 GCA_913058555.1 uncultured bacterium | reverse complement strand
CACTGCATATCGTCGGCAGCGTCAGATGTGTATAAGAGACAGGACAATATCACTACCCACGCCCCGGGCCTGGCTATGGAGGTCGAAGAGGGTGAGCGCTTCGTCAAACTCCTCTGACCTGGCGAAGAGGATCTCGCTGAAGCGTTCTGGGGGATCGGTGAAGTTCTGCTGGGCGACAAGCACTCGCCGGGCCCGGGCAAAGTCCTTCCTGGAGAGCCGTGTGGCCTCGGAAAGGGGCTGCAGGACTTCCCAGGCCACGGTGGCGCGGGTGCGGGCGTCGGGGAGCTTGAGCTCTCCGTCGCTGCTTTCCTCTTCAGCAAACTCCGCCAAGGCGACGTGGAATGGCAAGGCGAACAGGAGCGCGATGAGCACGCCCGTGGTGGGTGTGGGGAGCTTGGAGCGCACCCGCGCGTCCAGGGCCCCGAGGAGGTCCCAGAATGGCTCGGCCCGTTCGGGGATGTCATCCTCGTAGCCGAGGTACTCCTCGAGCTGGGGGATCAGAATGGCCAGGGCGCCGCAGTCTCGCATCATCTGGAATGCGGCCACGGCGGTTCCCGAACGGCATAGCCGGAGGATCTCTTCCAGGACCCGCGGCGGCGCGGCCTTCTCGAGGTCCTCCGCCAGTTCGCACATGGCGTCCCAGGTCGGGTCGCTGATCTCCAGGTCGAGGCGCGCGGAAAACTTGATGGCGCGGAGGATCCGGACGGGGTCCTCGGCGAGACGGACTTCGGGGTCACCAATGGTGCGGAGGGACCGTTCCTTGAGGTCCCCGAGCCCATCCACGAAGTCCATGATCTCGTGGGTCGTGGGATCGAGGAAGAGCGCGTTCACCGTGAAGTCCCGGCGACGGGCGTCCGATTCGGCGGTGCCGTATTCGTTGTCGTCAACGATGAGGAGTTCATCATCATCCCCGGGCTGGTCCTTCGGCTCGGCACGAAAGGTCGCAGTCTCGATGATGTGGTCGCCGTAGAAAATGTGGGCGAGCTTGAAGCGTCGGCCGATGATCCGGCAGTTGCGGAAGAGCCTGCGCACTTCCGCGGGCCGAGCGTCCGTGGCCACGTCAAAGTCCTTGGGGCGGCGCCCGATCAGGAGGTCGCGCACACAGCCGCCTACGAAGTACGCCTCGAATCCGGCCTGCTGGAGCCGCGTGACGACTCTTTTGGCGTCTCGATCCAGGAGGCCTGGATCAATGGAGTCCGCCGGAACGCCGCGCCTTTTGGGGGCTCGACGCCCTTCCCGGCGGCCGGATCGGGCTTCGCCCGGGCGGCCACGGCCTGAATGGTCGCGATCGGATCGGTCTCGATCTGAACGGTGATCATCAAACCCGCGTCGCCTCGGGGCCTCGGAGTCATGTCTGCTTCGCCTTGGCATCGGCCGGGGATGATAGTGGGATCTGGCCTCGAGGCGAGGCCAGAGCCATAGCATTTGCCCTCAGGTTCCCAAGGAGACCCAGAACGATGGCTTGCCCATGCCCCTAGAGCCCGCTACGCTCCCCCGCGGACAGGGCAGTAGCTCCAATCGGTAGAGCGACTGATTCCAAATCAGTAGGTTCGGTGTTCGAGTCACCGCTGCCCTGCCACTCTCCTTCCTTAGCCGGAGCGGTCCTCCCGCGGACGTCCCCGTCGCGCTTCGATCCTCAGCTACCCCCTTTCGGCTGCATGACCTCCTCCCCCGATGTCCCCGGAACGGGTGACGAGCCTGAAGATCCCGAACCCGAAATCGAGTTCGATGATCTTGCTGATGGCGAATTGCCGGGCGGGCTCGACGAGACCGCCCTTGATCTAGAAGACGACGACGAGTTCGAGGACGACGACGACGAGGAAGAAGACGACGAGGACGGCGAAGACGGTGAAGAGGGCGGTGAAACGTCCGGCGCCGAAGGCGAAGCCCCCGTCAAGAAGAAGTCCAAGTCGAAGAAGCGCAAGGGCTCCGACGAAGACGAGGAGATCGAGCATCCCAATACGCCTATCCCCACGGCGAAGAAGATGCGCGCGGCCCTCGACAAGGCCTTCGCGGGCCAGGACGACGTCGACGATCGTCTCCTGAGCCTCATGACCGAGCACGCGCTCGCGCTCCTCGAGGCCAACCGTCTCATGAACCTCACCGCGATCCTCGATCCGGGTGAGATCGCGATCAAACACTTCCTGGACTCATGGCGCGTCACGCGCATGGTGCCACTGGTCGGCCGCTCGATCCTGGACCTCGGTTCCGGTGGAGGCTTCCCGGGACTCCCAATCGCCATGGCCGAGCCCGACTGCACGATGGTCCTCTGCGAGGCCATTGGGAAGAAGGCCGTCTTCCTCCAGGAGCTCGTAACGAAGCTCAAGCTTAAGAACGTCACGGTCGCCCACGCCCGTGCAGAGGACTACCTCGCCACCAACCGTGTGGACATGGTGGTCGTGCGCGCGGTCTCTTCGGTGCGTGAAAACGTCCGAACGCTGCGAAAGGTGCGCCACTCGGTGAAAGACGTCCTGATGCTGAAGGGCAACTCCTGGGGCCGAGAGGTCCGGGCAGCCGAGCGTGAGGCCGAGCGCCTTGGATTCAAGCTCGACACCGTCATGGAGCACGAGCTGCCCGAGGAAATGGGCAAGCGAGCCGTCGTGGTCTACCGGGCCCCGGGCGGCGAAGGACTGTAGGACTGCTGGCGAAAGCGATAGGAAGGGACCCCAGCGATTCAGAGTTTGATCCGCGACCCGGATTGACTCTTCGTGAATCGGTCCCTACTCTTCTCGCCTCCACTCGCCCGGGTGGCGGAATTGGTAGACGCGCATGGTTCAGGTCCATGTTCCCGCAAGGGAGTGGGGGTTCGACTCCCCCCTCGGGCACCATCCCCTAAAGCGCATGCGCTTTAGGGGATGTTTTCATTTGTGGCGCCTCCCCGCCCCGCCGCCTCCCTTGGCTGACGGGCCAACGGGTCTGACAGTGCCGGAAACTAGCCGGGCCGGAAACTAGCCGGCGGTAACCGGGATCTCGGGGGCGAGGGCCCAGGGAATGAGGGATGAGCCGGAGAGACGGCGCTGGGCGCGGGAATAGGCCATGCCCGCGCGAAGGATCTCGTAGGCGTTTCCGGAGAGCATGATCTCGTTGACGGAGTGGGTGATCTCTCCGTCCTTGACCCAACGCGCCGATTTCGCCGCGCCGGAGAAGTCGCCGCTGGCGCCGTCGACGGAACCAGAGATACGTTGGACGTAGAGGCCGCTACCGAGGGCGCGCAGGAGGGCGGCTTCGTCTTCGGGGGCGGTGCCCGCGCTCGCCATCACCTGGACGGCATGGGCGCCGAGCATCGGCACGGAGCGGGGGCCACCTTGGGCGTGGCCCGTGGTTTGGGCTCCGCCGACGGCCGCGGTGTAGGCGTTGTGCAGGAACGAGCGCAGGACACCGTCTTCGATGATGGGGAAGCGTGAGGTGGGGCTGCCCTCGCGGTCAAAGGCCCGCGCGCCGGCGGCGGCGCGGTCGGTGGGGTCGTCGATCAGCGAAAGGCCCGGGGCGATGGCTTCGCCGAGTTTCTCCGCCAGGGCGCTCCGTCCGCGCTGAACGGCCATGGAGGAAACGCCGGAGAGCAGCGGGGAAAGGAAGGCCGTTGCGAAGGCCTCGGGGGAAAACAGGACCGGGCCGGTGTAGGACTCGCCCGGGCGGGCGCCCAGGTTGCCAAGGGCCGCTCGGGCCACATCGCCAGCCAGTCGCGCGGACTCGGCGTCCACGTCAACGAGGTCGCGCACGACCGAGCCGCGGTAGTCGAACCCTCCGGTCTCATCGCCTTCGGTCGCGAGGGCCATCAGGCTGAGGGTCAGGGCAGCGTCGCGGTCGGTGGCGTCGACCCCCGCGGTGGAAAGGACGATGGACTCGCCCGTGACCGCGGAGAAGGATGCCTGATCCACGGAGATTCGCGCGTCGTGGGCGAGGGTGTCGGCCGCGAGGGCGCGGGCGCGCTCGACCACTTCCGCGACACCGAGGGATGCCAGGGCGGGGTCCATTCGGTCGGCGAGGTGGAGCGCCGGGTCAGCGGCCTTGGGCGCCGCCAGGACATTGGCCTCGTCGGCTGGCGAGAGCCTGGCGATGGCCACCGCGTCCGTTGCCACACGCCCTAGGGCGTCGGGGGAGGACTGATTGGTGGAAGCGAATCCCAGGCGCCCGTCCAGGATCACGCGCAGGCCAAGGCTCGCGCCCTCGTCGGCTTGGACCTGGCCGAGGTCGCCCTTCTCCATCTTGGCGGAGAGGCTCGTGCCGCCGTAGCCGTACACCTCGGCGTGCTCGGCTCCTGCCTTCCTCGCCATCTCTAGGAGCGACTCGGCAGTGGACCGAAGGCTCTGTCGCGTCGCCGTGTTCGTGGAGCTGCTCATCCCCGGCCTCCCACGAGCACATCACAGGAAAGCCAGGGGCCGCCGGCGTCAACCTTGGCGGGCTGGCCCTTACCGCAATACCCCGCGCCCAGGTCCCATTGGAAGTCCTTGCTCACGCCGTCGACGGTGCTGAGCACGTCGAAGGCCATGCCAGAGATGTTGACGCCGCGCTGCAGTTCGCCGCGCTTGCCGTTCTTGATGGGCCACGCCTGGAGGGTGCCGAACATGAACTCGCCGTTGGCATCGGCCTGGCCGTTGCGCGGGCCGTCGAGCATGAGGCCGTCGTCGATGCCGGCGATCATCTCGTCGAGGTCCTGATCGCCCGGGGCGATGTAGGTGTTGCGCATGCGGATGAGCGGCTCATCGTCGTACTCCCAGGCGCGCGCGTTGCCGGTGGGGGCCACGCCAAAGCGCGCCGCCGTGTGGCGATCGTGGAGGTAGCTCTTCAGGACGCCGTTCTCGATGATCGTGGCCGATTTGGCGCGAACACCTTCGTCGTCGACATCGAGGATGCCGCCCGCGCCGTCCGCGTGGTCGCTGGTGCCGCTATCGCGAAGGGTCACG
>CAJXRJ010000581.1 GCA_913058555.1 uncultured bacterium | reverse complement strand
CGTGGGCTCGGAGATGTGTATAAGAGACAGCAAGGTACGGGTCTACTCCTCCAGCAACGTGGCCGTCGTCCTCGAGGTGGACTTCAACGCTCCCGTGGACCACGCTGCGTTGGAAGAGAGCCTCACCGTCCACGCGAAGGCCAAGCAGCGCGATAGGAACCGCAGAGCCCGCAACAGATCTCTGGCTCTCTCGGACGACTGGGAAGCGGGCGAAGGCGAGACGGCACTCCCATTCCATATCCAAACCCGGGGAGCCAAGACCACGCACCGCATCGGCCTTGCCCGGCCGGCCAAGGACGCCCTCGTGGTCACGGTCGCGGGCGGCCTGCGCCCCACAGGCGGCGAGATCGGCATGGCGGAGCGTTACCGCGGCACTTGCCTGCTGCCGAATCGCTTCACCGTCGTCCACACCGACTCGAATCTCTTCCGAGAGCATGCGGGCGGTACCTTGACCCTCCATTTCAGCCAATCACTGGAGCCTGGTCAGGAGTCGCTGCCAGTGACGGTCACGCCGGTCCCCGCCAACCTGACCTCCCGCATCAACGGCCGGCGCCTCATCCTCGAGGGAGCCTTCGAGCCGCGCACGGAATACCGGGTCCGCGTCGGCGCAAGCGCCCTCGCCTCCTCCGGCGAGTCCCTCGGGCACGACGCCACCCTGGCGATCACGACGCCGCGCCGTTCCCCCGTCCTGCGGATCCCCCACTCACAGGGCGTTCTGAGTCCCGGCGGTAACCTCACCCTCGGGCTCCGCGCCGGAGCGGTCGATGCGGTCCGGGTCACCGCCCACGAAGTTCTCCCGGGCAACGTGGTCGAACACGCCCGCGGCAACCCGAAGCACCACACGTCCTGGAAGGTCAAGAGCCACGTCTACCCGCTGCCGCCGTCCCAGGACGCCAGTCAGCCCGTCGCCCTCTACACCCTCGACCTCGCCGAGCTCTTCGCGGACACCCCCGGCGGCGCCCGCGGCATCTACGACATCCGCGTCGAGGACACCGGCTCCCGCTGGAACTCCGAATCGGCGACCCTGCGCATCACCGACATCGGCGCCACCGCCAAGCAAGACATGGACGGCGTGCACGTTTGGACGCGGTCCATTGGGTCGGCCAAGGCACTCGAAGGCGCGTTGGTATCCGTCATGACCGTCACGGACCAAACCCTCGGCACCGCGCGCACGGACGATTCCGGCTACGCGTTCATCCCCTCGCCAGAGGCGGGTGACGCGGGCGCGCCGTACCTCGTCATCGTCGAGACCGAGTCCGAAGGGACTGGCGACCTCGCATACCTCAGCCTCGACGGCCAGCGCTGGAACGTGCCCCGTGAAGTGGCCCGCGGCATCGACGTCCCGGAGTCCGCCGACGTGTTCCTCTACCCCGAGCGCAACCTCTACCGCCCGGGCGACACGGTTCACTTGACGGGCATCGCGCGCTCTAGCCTGGGGCTCGTCCACCAGTCCCCGGTGCGCCTCCTGATCGAGCGACCCGACGGCGCCGTGGCCCTCGACGAACCGGCCCAGCCGAGCGCCTCTCAGGGTCACTTCCACCTCGACTTCCCCACGTCCCCGGACGCCCGCACGGGCATCTGGAGCCTGCGCGCCGAAGACCCCGATTCAGGGGAGACGGTTGGACGCGCGAGCTTCTCGCTCGAAGCTTTCCTCCCCGCGCGCATCGAGCTCACAGCGGCAGCCGAGGCATCGCCTGATCGCGCGGCCGGCACGACCCGCGTCACCGCGCGGTCGCTCGCGGGCACCCAAGTCGAGGGCTTCGACGCCACGTGTAGCGTGCGATGGAGCCCCATGGCGCCCGCACCGGCTGCGTACCCGCTCTTCCGATTCGAACCGGCGAAGGACGAGCGTTCCGCGAAGGTCGCGTCGGTGGAATCGTTCCTCTTGGACAATGGCGCCCGACAGATCGACCTTCCCGGCCTGGCGGACCTGGAGCCCGGCCTCTGGCGCGGCCGGTCGGAGTGGACCGTGACCGAACCAGGCAGCCGCTCCAGCGTCGCCGCCGCGACGGTCACCATCGATACCTCCGCAGGGCACCTGGGCCTGCGCGTCGATCGCGGGCCAGACCTCCCCCTTGGCATCAAAGAGACCGGTGACGCGGGCGCTGGGGCCGTCGCCGCTGGCGTTCCGTTCCAGGCCATCGCCCTCGCCCTCGACCGAGCTATGGCCCCCACCGGCAACGGCCGCGTCTGGCTTCGACTCGACCGCGTGGACCGCGGCTACGAGCTGAAGGAGAGCGGCGGAAGGATGCGTTGGCTCCGGACGGAGATCGTCACCCCCACCTGGAACGGACCCGCCACCCTGACGGACGGGATCGCCATCACAGAGCTCCAGTGTCCCTCCGCGGGCTGGTACCGCCTGACCGTCAAGGGCGAAGACGAAGACACCCGCGCCCCCATCGCCGTGAGCTTCTACGCCACCGACGGCGATCCCTCGCGCTTCGAACCTCCCCAGGGCGAAGCAGAGCTCGTGACGCTCACCGCAGAAGGAAAGTCAGCGCTCCCTGGCGAGATGCTCACGGTCAACCTGCACTCGGCGGTCCATGGAACCGCCCTGGTGACCCTCGAGGACTCCCGTGTCCGCTGGCACGGGCAGGTCGCTATCGAAAGCGGCAAGGCCCAGGTCGAGATCCCGGTGCCAGCAGACCTACGCGGCGGCGCCGTCGTCACCGCCCAGGTCACCCGCCCCCTCGACGCGACCCAGTCCTCATGGACGCCCCATCGCGCCTACGGATTCCTGCGCGTGCCCACGTCACACCCCGAGTCCCTCGTGGAGGTCGCCATGGAGGCGCCCGAACGCGTGCGCCCTGGCGACCGAGTCACCGTGACGGTCGACACGCCGGCCGCCCATGAAAACGGTACCCGTCCCGGCCTCTGCCACCTTTGGGCCGTGGACGAGGGCATTCGTCTTGCCGGCGGCCATCGCCAGCCCGATCCCCGCGCCCACTTCTTCGGGCCGCGCGCCTACACGGCACGGTCCACCGACGCGTGGTTTGATCTCCTCCCGGACCTGAAGCTCCCCGGCATCGCCCTTCACATCGGCGGCGACAGCGGTCTTCCTGGCTCCGCCCGCCGCCGGGCGCCGGAGCGGGTGCACCGGGTTCCCGGGGTCATCTGGCTGGAGGCCGTGGCGCTCGATGCCGACGGCCGCGCCACTTTTGAAGTCGACACGCCTGACTTCACGGGTGAACTCACTTGGATGGCGACGGTCATCGATGGGGATCGCTACGGCCACGCCAAGTCGAAGACGCGCCTGGCCGGCGAAGTCCCGATGCTCGTTTCGACGCCCCGGTTCGTGGCGCCAGGGGATCGCTTCACGGTGGGTCTTCGTTTCGAGAACCAAACCGAAGAGACGGTCACGGTCTCGCCCGTGCTTGCGCTCGAAGGACCCTTCACCGAAGACGCGCCGAAGAGCGCGCCCATCGAAGCGGGCTTCTCTGACGCCGGCACGCCGCTCGCCCTCACGTTGGCGCCCGGAGAGCGTGCCGAGCACGTGTTCCACCTGGAAGCCACCGGGCCCGGGCGCATCACCGGTACCGTTCGCCTCGTGGGCACCTTCGGGAGCGGCCGCCCGGCGCTCGAGACCAGCAAGGTCGACATGCCCGTGCGCAGCGGCAGGCCCCGCGTCCGCGCGAGCGGCACACGCATCTTGATGGCGGAAGAATCCAGCGCGGTGACCATCGACCCGGTGGAACTCCTCGGCCTCGACGCAGCCGGCGAACTCTCCGGTGGCCACCTGTCGATCTCTTCGGACTTTGGCATCGGACTCGAGGCCGCCGGCCGCTACCTCACGGAGTACCCGTACGGCTGCGCTGAACAAACCGCGAGCCGCATCTGGGCGATCCTCGCCCTCCCGAGCCTCGCTTCGGAAGACGACGACCCCGCGGTGGCACTCGAGGAAACGAAGCGACGCGTCGATGCGGGCTTCCACCGGCTCCGGATCATGCAGGCCCGGGACGGCGGCATCGCCTACTGGCCCGGCCGTGCGTCGGCGAGCCCATGGGCAAGCGCCTATGTGGCGGAGCTGATGCACGATGCCACGGACCTTGGCTTTGACGTGCCGAAGTCCCTGCGCTCGCCCCTCTGTGACTACCTCGAAGCAGAACTCGCCGGGCTCCCTTCGTCCGCGACCCTCGAACAGTCCGTATTCGTGCACGCGCTCGCCTCCCTCGGCCGCCCCCAGCCTGGGTGGACGCGGCGCCTGGCCGAACGGGCCGAACGCCTCGGGCCGGGGGGACGCGCACTGGTGGCGGGGGCCTTCGCCCTGGAAGGGGAAGTCGCCCGCGCCAAGGCGCTGATCCTCGATAGCCGGGCCGCACCATCCGGGGAGAAGGGCGAGTCGAGCCGCTTCCGCCGCTTGGTCTCCCCCACCCGCACGGCCGCGCTCAACCTGCGGACTCTGCTACGCATGGACCCCACCAGCGCCCTCATCCCCGGACTCGCCCAAGCCCTCGAGGCCGCGCGCTCCGCGGGCTCGGGACGCTGGGGCAACACCATTGACAACGCCGCCGCCCTGGTGGCCTTGGCGACCTTCCACCGT
Source organism: uncultured bacterium (assembly GCA_913058555.1). Classification (GTDB taxonomy): domain Bacteria; phylum Planctomycetota; class UBA1135; order UBA1135; genus Saltatorellus. Next base: position 400 of record CAJXRJ010000581.1, on the reverse strand, counting down.
TCATTTGGGAGCGCCGACGCCGACTGGTCCGCAAGCGTTGCCGTGGATGGCTCAGAGCTCTCCAACGTGCAAAGCGGCGCGACCTGGAAGGCCGCGCTGGCGAGCCCGGACGCACCGGTGGAGATCGACGCCGCTGGGTCTGGCCCGCTCTTTGTGACCGTCTCGATGGAAGGCCGTGTGGCCGCGGGCGAACCAGCGCGGGACTCAGGCCTCGTGGTGCGCAGGCGCCTTGTGGACGCCCGGGGGTTGGACCTGGACCCCACGAACGTCGCCACTGGAGACCTTGTGTTTGTCGAGGTCACGCTGAAGAGCCAAGGGGGCGCAAAGGTCACCGATGTCGCCATCGTCGACCCCCTCCCTGTCTCTTATACACATCTGACGCTGCCGACGATATGCAGTG
>CAJXRJ010000580.1 GCA_913058555.1 uncultured bacterium | reverse complement strand
CTACACACTGCATATCGTCGGCAGCGTCAGATGTGTATAAGAGACAGCGTCAGAGTAGGTGCCCGAGGCGATGAACTGCTGATTGGTGCCGAGGGCGACCGTAGGACTGGCGGGGGTGACGGCGATCGAGACCAGCACCGCTGGGGTGACGGTGAGGGACGTCGAGCTGTTGATGGCGGTGCCGGAATCGGTGGCCGTGATCATCGAGGTGCCGGGCGCGGCGCTCGAGGCGAGTCCCTCGCTGCCGCCGGCGTTGCTGATGGTGGCGGTGGCGGGGGTGGCCGAGGACCAGGTGACGCCCGTGGTCAGGTCTTGGGTCGACGCATCGGAGTAGGTTCCGGTGGCGGTGAACTGCTGGTCGGTGCCGAGGGCGATCGAGGGGCTGGATGGCGTGACCGCGATAGAGACGAGCACGGCGGGCGTGACGGTCAGGGTCGTCGATCCGCTCACTCCGGTACCGGGATCGATCGCGGACACGGTTGTGGAGCCCGTCGATAGGCTTGTGGCGAGCCCCTCGGTACCCGGCGCGTTGCTGACCGAGGCGACCGCGCCAGTAGAGGAGGCCCAGGTGACGTCCGACGTCAAGTCCTGGGTCGACGCGTCGGTGTAGGTGCCTGTCGCAGTGAACGGCTGGTCGGTGCCGAGGGCGATCGATGGGGCAGCGGGGGTGACGGCGATCGAGACGAGCACCGCGGGGGTGACGGTCAAGGTCGTCGATCCGTTGATGCCGGTGGCGGAGTCGGTGCCCGTGATCGTCGTAGCGCCCGTCGAGGCGCTCGTGGCGAGTCCTTCGCTACCACCGGCGTTGCTGATGGTGGCGGTGGCGGGCATGTTGGAGGACCACGTGACGCTCGCAGTCAGGTCCTGGGTCGACGCGTCGGAGTAGGTTCCGGTCGCCATGAATTGTTGGGCCGTGCCGAGTGCGACCGAGGGGCTGGCTGGCGTGACGGCGATCGATACGAGGGCGGCGGGCGTGACGGTTAGGGTCGTCGCCCCATTGACGCCGCTTCCCGGATCGGTCGCGGACAGGGTTGTTGCGCCAACGGTGACACTGGCTGCGAGGCCCTCCGTGCCCGGCGTGTTGTCTACAATCGCGACGGCGGGGCTCGACGAGGCCCACGTGATGGAAGTTGTCAGGTCCTGGATCGTGGCGTCGCTGAACGTGCCCGTGGCCGTCATCTGCAGGCCCGTCCCGAGCGCGATCGAGGCGTCGGAAGGCGTCACGGCGATCGAGGTCAGGACGGCCGGCGTCACCATGAGAATCGAAGATGCGTCGATGCCGGTGTCCAGGTCGGCGGCGGTGATGGCTGACGTGCCGACCCCGGTGCTCCGGGCGAGACCGGCCGCGACCGAGGCGACCGCGCTATCCGAGGAGGACCAGGTGACCGTGCCCGTCATGTCCTGAACCGTGCTATCGCTGAACGTGCCCATCGCCGTCAGCTGGACGTCTGTGCCGAGGGCGATCTGGGGCGTCGGCGGGGTGACCGCGAGTGAGACGAGGACGGCGTTGGTGACCGTGAGCGTCGCGGCGCCACTGATGCCGGTCGCCGGGTCAGTGCCCCGGATCGTCGTCGTCCCAGGGGTGAGACCGTCGGCTACACCGCCGTCCACGACGGCGACGGGTGCGTCCGTTGAGCTCCAATTCATCGAGCCGGTCAGATCGACACGCTCGCCGTTCGTCATCAGTCCGGTGGCGACGAACGACTGCGTCGTCCCGGCCGCGATTGAACCCGTGGCCGGAGAGATCTGGATCGACTCCAGACCGTTGCGGTCATTGGTGCACGCGGCGAGAAGGACGCACAGCGAGATGCTGGCGATCAGCCTTGCGGTGGGGCGGAGTAGATTCATGGAGGGGTCTCCACGAAGCCATCTTGGTGGGCCCGCCTTACGGGGGGAGCGGGGGCTCCACGACGCGAGACGGAGAGACGCTGCCTTTATCGGCCGAATCAGGGATTCCCCTAAATGATCGGCCTGGCGGGTGCCCAGAATAGGCGTCAGGGGGGCAAGCCGCCCCCCTACCGCCCCTCCACATTGGGCTCCCAGCCGGCCCGGGCGTCGACGGGACACCCGGGCCACGCCCCGGTCAGTTGAAGGTGATCTGGAGACCTCGGGTGTAGTTTGAGGTTGCGCCAGCGGGCCCCGTGTCCCGGTGCCAGGCCTGGAAGCGCCAGGTTTCACCGGGCACCGCCGCGACCAACTGAGTCGGGGTGGGGATCGCCCCGGTGTCGACCCCAAGGGAGATCCAGCCGGTGGGGCCGGAGTTGACGATCTGGGACTGGTAGCGCCCGATCTGGCCGCCCAGGCACAGAATTCCGGCGCTGCCGCCAGCGCCCGGGACTGAACCGCTGTCCCGGCTCACGACAAACATTCCGAACTGGTTCAGGGGCAGGCGCAGGCCGTGCAAGGTGATCGGTTCGCCGGCAACGCCCGAGCCTTCGGCGTAGAGCAGCCCGTCCACGGTCGTTGAATTGGGGACCGAGCTGCAGAAGGTAAGGCCAAGGCAGGCGGCATAGTCGTTGTACACCGCGGCGCGGATGGACGTCGGCGCAACAGACTCCTCTTCCCAGAGGACGAGCAGGTTGGGGTCCCATCCAGTGGGCAGGGTTCGGGGGAAGACGCTGCCGCAGGCTGCAACCTCAGCTCCCGAGATCAGGGCGCTTCGGCCGTGACAGATGCCGTCGCCGAGAAGGGACAGAGTCGAGACCCACGAGCGCTCGGGGCCGACGTCGCGCCAGAGCAGGGAGAACCGCAGACCGTTGGTCTCGATCGCCGCCGGGAACTGCCTGTCCAGGAAGTCCCCCGGGAGGTCAGAGAGCGAGAGGTTCTTCCTCGTGACCACAGCGCCGTCCCGGAAGACGACCGCCTCGATGTCGGTGTCCGAGCCGAAGTCACGGCGGAAGACCGTCATGAAGGTCTTTGGACCGGCGGATTCGAGCGGCGAAGAGACGATCGGGAATTCGGGCTGCTGGGAGCTGGAATAGATGGAGTAGAAGTCCTGCTGGATGACGCCGTCCCAGGCGATCTCCGCAGCCTCGACGGTGCGTGTGGCGGTGTCCCGGCGCTCGGCGACGACGGCCCAGCGTGAGGCCACTGCGTTGATCGTGCCGTTGTGGCCTGAACAGTCAGCGTTCCTGTAGTCGGCGGAGGTGTTGTCGAGGACGATCTCGGTGGTTCCAATGGGGACGCCGCTCGAACTAACGAGCCTCGCGAAGACGTCGCCGTCAGTGGTGGACCACTCGCGATTCCAGACGACGATGCAGCGGTCGGCGGGGTCGCCGCCGACGGAGACGTCCGACTTGGCTCGGCCGTAGCTGCCACTGTCCACACGGAAGACAGGGTCGAAGTTCACGGCAGGGAGGCCGAGGCGGCGCCCGTGGACCTCTTCCCCCACAGCGGACGCGACCAAGACGGCGGCGTCGTTCTGGGCGCAAGCCAAGTCCGGCGAACTCCACTTGTCGGTGGTCATGTCCACGTAGGCGAAGAGGGTGACATTGTCGCCAGCGTCGATGAGCGAGCAGAACACGTCGGCGTCGGTGGCTGAGAAGTCCTCGACGTAGACGACGCACGAAACTTCGGAAGTCCAGTGGGTCGTCACCTTCGGGCAGGTCAGTTCCGCGGGGAAAGTGTCCACGTCGAAGGTGTTGATGATCGGATCGATCGTCAGGGGGTACGTCGCCGCGGACACGACTTCGATGGGGACGTTGATCGTGTAACCCTCGGCACTGTGCTCGCTCGCCAGGGGGAACCTCCGTCCATCGGCGTCCACAGCGAAGGCCGCGCCGATGCGGACGGCGCCGAGCTCACCGCGGTAGACTGCGCCGGCCGTCTGGGGCTGGAAGGTGAGCTCCGTTTCAACGCTGACGCGGACTGCGAGGGCGCCGCTCGGGCGGTGCGGGACTACGAAGGTCTGCTCGACCGAATCGGTATCCAGAAGGTAGCGTTCGATCACCGTGCCGCGGTCTTGCTCGAATGCTTGCTCTGACCAGTTCACGGCTCCCTTGAGCAGGGGCTCGGAATACCCGTCCACGGAGACTTCCTGGAGGCTGAAACGAACGGGGTAATTGCCCGGCGCAGTCGACCCGAAGAATGGGACGTAGTCGAACGTGCCGCCTCCCATGCGCGCCTTGTAGGTACGGCCACGGGCCCACACGTCTTTGCCTCCGGGCCGATCCACGAAAACGCGGTCGGCGAGGTGGGATATCGTTCCCAGGGTGCTGGGCAAGGTGCCCGTCACGGCCTCGGGAGCCTCGGTCCGGGAGCGCTCCGCAGGGGTGCCGGCGGCCGAGGGCGCCTCCCGGATGGGGGCGGGGCCCTTCTCCTGTACCTGGTCCGAGAGCTGGGGCTGGGGAGGCCGCTGGTCCCCCGCTGGAGCATTCGGGACGTCAAGCCCGCCGCCCTGGAGCGGAAGGGCCAGCGACGCGGCGGAGAGCAGGGTGGAAATAGTCAGCATTTCGTCAGGGGGGGCTCGGGTTCGAGGGAACGCACCGACATGACCGGCGCCAAGTCCCTGACCGCGGAGCGGCCCCGTCTGCTCACCGCCAACCGGGAGAATTTCCAAGTCCTCTCGCCCCGCGCCGTGGCTCAGTAGCATTCCAGAGATGCGCTCCCCCGGGCCCTCGGGTGGTGAATCCACCCCGGGGGCCCGGTTGAGCGACTCGTCCCAGGGCCGCCGAGCGGCTTCCTGGCCCGCCAGGAAGGCACAGGGTGGGCTTGGATAGGGGCCACGAGCCAAGCCAGCAGGGCCCGCGGCCGGTACCCCGCAACGGAGCAGCAACGAACCTCAGTTCCAGCGCGCCAAGGAATGTCCGTCAATGCGAGTTGACAGGACTATCCACATCACTGGAACGTGATCGCGAGCCCGTCCGTGAAGTTGGAGCCGAGGCCGACGCTGTCGCGGTGCCAGGCCTGGAAGTTCCAGGTTTCACCGGCCATGACGGATA
>CAJXRJ010000579.1 GCA_913058555.1 uncultured bacterium | reverse complement strand
TCTACACACTGCATATCGTCGGCAGCGTCAGATGTGTATAAGAGACAGGGACAGCAGCGCCGGGTCGCAGCGGAGGCGCGGAAACCGTCCCTATTGCAACGGGGTCTCCGAAGGAGGTGGCGAGGGTCAGGAGAATGGTGCTGGCGAGCATGGTCTCGGAAGGGTCTGAAATCGTAGAGCGGAAAGAGTTCGGGGCGCAGGCCCCCACCAGAGGGATCCCCGTGGATGGGTCGTGCGCCCGGGATTCCTACGGCGCATATCGAGACTTCCTTCACAAAGGTCCTGTGAAGTTCACATGCCATACAGACGACCAACACCGATGGCCCTCGGCGGCGCTTGGCACACCTCGGGACCGGTCTGTGCCGACTCAATTCGAGGCGCCGCTCGGCTCGGCACTCGGGTCCCCGCCGCACTTGCTAGGCTCGTGAGCTCACTCCCATGGGCGACACAGCGGCAATCCACAGCTCCAGCAGCACCTCCGAAGGCGACGCGTCCTTCGCACGTACCGGCGTCGACCGACGGTCGCGCCCGACGCCGATGATGTCGCGGTACTGGCTCCGGGGCCGGAGACAAGGCGGCCGGCGCAGTGGCGAAACGCGCAACATGTACGTCGATGGATACACGCGAGAGGAGGGCCTGCTTGTGATCTTGCTCGTCGCCGCCGCCTCGGCGGACCTGGGGCTCACGATCCTGCACCTGGCGGCCGGCGGCGCCGAGGCCAATCCGGTCATGGACTGGTTCCTCGCCGCCGGCGGCATCCCTGCTTTCGCCGCTGCGAAGATCCTCCTCACGGTGGGCGCCGCCCTGTTCCTGCTGATCCATGCACGCTTCCGCGGGACGCGCCCCGCCCTCTGGGGCCTCGGCGCGATGTATGTGGCGATCATGGTCTACCACGTCGTGGCGTACATCGACCGGGCCTGAGCGCCCCAGCGATACGGGAACCCACCGCCGCAGCAACCCGCTGCAATGGGACGAGCGCTAGCGGGTCGCGGGGATATTTTGACGGTCCCTCTACATAGCCTCGGCCCTCTCCACAGCGTAGGCCCCCTCCACAGCGTAGGCTGGGCCCCGCGGCCCCTGGATGGGGACCCACCGGGCGAGATCCAACGTCCGCCCCTCGATTTTGACCAAACCGACCTCGCACACCGAGCGCTTCAACCTCGACTTCGACCGCGACCCCGCTGTGCTCTCCGTGGTCGCCAACGCCACCGACGTCGGGGTGTTCACTGTGGACAGCGACCTGCGTTTCGTCGCTTGGAGCCGTGGGGCCGAGAAGATCACGGGCTACTCGGCCTCAAGCGTGCGGGGAGAACCCTGCCGCATGCTCGACGGCCCCGACTGCCGCGGGTTTGACGGGTTGGCCGCCCTCATTCAGGGAGGCGACCCCGCGAAGCTGACCCTCAAGGAACAGGAGTGCCGGATTCGCTCCTCCGACGGCCGGCTCCTCACCCTCCTCGGGAGCGCAAGCGTCCTCGCGGACTCCAAGGGCGAGATCTACGGCGCGGTCGGGGTACTCGCGGATATCTCCGCGGTGCTCGATCGCGGATCACTGGCGGAGGGGTCCGAGCAGGACGTTCAGTGCCTCGGGGACCTGGTCGGCACCAGCGAGCCCATGGTCGAAGCCTTCCGAAAGATCCGCCTGGCCGCGGATAGTGACGTGACCACGCTCATCACAGGGGAGTCAGGCACCGGCAAGGAGCTGTGCGCGAGGGCCATCCATTCGGAGAGCCGCCGCGCCGGTGGACCGTTCGTCGCCGTCAACTGCTCGGCGATTCCAGAGTCCCTCCTCGAGAGCGAACTCTTCGGTCATGTACGCGGCGCTTTTACTGGGGCATCGCGCGATCACCGCGGACACTTCGAAGCCGCCCATGGAGGAACCCTGTTCCTCGACGAAATCGGCGATCTCCAGCCCCTTATCCAGGTGAAGCTCCTGCGCGTCCTCCAGGAGCGCGTCGTGGTCCGCGTCGGCGGTGAGTCGACGATCCCCGTGGACGTCCGGCTGATCACGGCCACCCACCGGGATCTGCGCGATGCCATCGAAGAGGGCGGCTTCCGCGAGGACTTCTACTACCGCATTCGAGTCTTCGAGATTCGAATGCCAGCCCTCCGGGAACGACCCGCAGACGTCCCCGAACTGGCCGTGCACTTCGCCAAGACCCTCGGCCCGCTCTACAGAAGGTCCGTGGAGGGCGTCTCCAAAGACGCCCTCGAGTCGCTGATCCGCTACCCATGGCCGGGGAACGTGCGTGAACTGCGGAACGCGGTGGAGCACGCCCTCGTCGTGGGGTCAGGCCCGGTCCTCGGGCTGTTCGACCTGCCCGACGACGTGCGGCTCGGGGTGGCACCACGGAAGGGAACCACCGGCCTGCCCGGATCGGAGCCACTGCGACCAGATCAAGAGGCTGAGAAGCTCCGCATCCTGGATTCGCTGGATGAGCACGGATGGAACCGCACCCAAACGGCGGCGTCGCTCGGGATCAGCCGCGTGACGCTCTGGAAGAAGATCCGTCGCTACCACATCGACGAGGGCATCTTCCGCAAGGGCAGCCGCCCCACCTGATGGCGTCCATGCACGGCGCCACGGTTTTGAGGGCAGCGGTCGACTTGGGGTGACGCCGGACGGCAGGCACTTGGGCGTTCAGAGTGTTAACCCTCGCCGTTAACGGTCCCTGCAACACCCCGGGTGAACACCGGGGCGCTGCGTCGCACTGAGCCGTCCCCTCCACGCCCTGGGACCCTCCAGAGGCGGTTTCGGGCGTCGTCCGCGGCCAGTGGGTCCGGTGGGAACGCCTTGGCACGGGAGTTGTTTAGAGGGAGCTGCGGTCAGGAGGCCGCTCCCTATGAATCGACCCGCCGAAGACACCCCCATGCAACCGAGCGATCCTCGCCCGTCATCCAACTCGCTCCCCGGGCTGAACGAGCCCGCGCCAGATTTTGAGGCGATGACCACCGACGGGCCCCGTCGGCTCTCCGACTACGCGGGCCGGTGGCTCGTGCTCTTCTCACACCCCGCGGACTTCACGCCGGTCTGCACCACCGAGTTCATTGGCTTCGCCGAACACGCAGCGCAGTTCGAAGAGATCGGATGCGACCTCCTCGGGCTCTCGATCGACAGCCGCTTCGCGCACATCGCCTGGATCCGCAGCATCCAAGAGAGCTTCAAGGTCAAGGTCCCCTTCCCGATCATCGAAGACCTCTCGATGAAGATCGCCCACGCCTACGGGATGATCCAGCCTGGGGCCAGCGACACGTCGGCCGTGCGCGCCACGTTCGTGATCGATCCGGACGGCTGCATGAGAGCGATGCTGTACTACCCGATGCCGACCGGACGCTCCGTCCCAGAGATCCTGCGCCTCGTCAAGGCGCTGCAGTTCTCGTCGCAACACAACCTCGCGACCCCCGAGGGATGGGAGCCAGGGGACGGCGCGATCATCCCCCCGCCGGAGACCACCGCGGAAGCGGAAGCGAGGAGCCAAGTGGGCGTATCGGGAACCCTTTGGTACCTGACTCAATCCCCCATCGCAGACGATTAGTCCGGAATGGGGTGCTGATGTGCGCGCTGGGGATCGACAGGCCACCGCGTTCCGCGCACCAACGCTCCACGCGCAGCGCTTCGGGGATTCACCTGCCCAGCGCCTAAACCACCAACGCCAGAACGGCGGAGACCTCACATGATACTGAAGCAGTTCTATCTCGATTGCCTGGCCCACGCGTCCTACCTCGTGGTGGACGAAAGAACGAAGACGGCGGCCGTCATCGACCCCCAGCGCGACATCGACCCCTACGTCAAGGAGGCCGAGCGCCTCGGCGTCAGCATCGACTACGTCTTCCTGACTCACTTCCACGCGGACTTCATCGCTGGACACCTTGAGCTCCGCGAGCGCTTCGGCGCCTCGATCTATCTCGGCGCTGCAGCGGAAGCGGAGTACGAGTTCCGGAGGCTGAAGGATGGCGACGTGGTTCAATTTGGCGACGTCCAGCTGCGAATCCTCGAAACGCCGGGGCACACCCCCGAGGGCATCTCGATCGTGGCCTTTGACCTGGCGAAGAGCGACGCGGTCCCGGAGGCGGTCTTCACGGGGGACACCCTCTTTGTTGGCGACGTCGGGCGCCCCGACCTGCTCGCTTCGGTGGGCGTGACGGCGGAAGAGCTGGCCAACATGCTCTATGACTCGCTACACGGAAAGCTCATGAAGCTGCCGGATACGACGACCGTGTACCCGGCCCACGGCGCGGGGTCGCTGTGCGGCAAGAACCTGGGCACGGAGACCTTCTCGACCATCGGCGAACAGCGACAGTTCAACTACGCGCTCCAGCCCATGGACAAGGACGCCTTCCGTGAGATCGTCACCGCGGAGCAGCCGGAGGCACCGCCCTACTTCCTCTATGACGCGACCATGAACAAGCAGGAGCGCGCCACACTGGATGAGAGCCTCGTGCAGTCCATGGTCGGCTTGGGCCTTGACCAGCTCCTTGAGCTGAAGGACCAGGGCGCACAGATTGTCGATGCACGCGACGCGGCGGACTTCGCGGGGGCCCACCTCCCCGGCGCCATCAACATTGGGCTCGGTGGACGCTACGCCACCTGGGCCGGCACGCTCCTGTCGCGAGAGCGAGCCCTCGTGATCGTCGCCGAGCCCGGCCAGGAACACGAGGCAGCGGTGCGCCTGGGGCGCATCGGTCTCGACCGCGTTGCGGGCTACCTGGAGGGCGGCATGGGCGCAGTCCTCGGGTCGCCGGAGCTCCTTCGCAGGAGCCCCCGAACGACAGCCCGGGCCTTGGCGGGCAAGCTCGACGAGGAGAACGCCCCCCTGTTGATCGACGTTCGCACCGAGCAGGAATGGAACTCGGGCCATGTCACCGGCAGCATCAACCTGCCCCTTGCGGAGCTTCCCAGCCGACTGGCAGAGGTCCCCACTGACCGCGAGGTGGCCTTGATCTGC
>CAJXRJ010000578.1 GCA_913058555.1 uncultured bacterium | reverse complement strand
GTGTATAAGAGACAGGGGAACAGGTCGGCCATCGCTACCAGGCTTGGATCGAGATCCCCGAGACCGGGATGTGGACCTTCGGACTCGAGTCGGATGATGGATCGCGACTCTGGATCGGCGATCAGTTGGTCGTCGACAACGACGGCCTGCACGGCGCCGAGCAGCAGCGCAGCTCCATCGCTTTGGAAGCCGGCTTCCACTCGATCGATGTCCGTTGGTTCAACGCCTCCGGCGGCGCCGTCCTGGGCCTGAAGCGGGGCTTCCAAGCCCAGCCACTTGCGCCCATTCCCAGTGAAGCCCTTCGGCACCGGCCCTGACCCCTCGACGAGGACCCGAGCTTCGGTAGGGAGGCAAAGAGGCGGACCTCGATCGGTGTTCACCTCGTGCCCTCGCTTGGATTTGCGCAAATTCCTAGTCCGCTGAGCTGCCACTCTGCGGAGTTAGGAGCGCGTTCCTTTGAGCCCCGGCCTCGCACCATGCGCCCTCCCCAGTCCTACCATCTCGGTCGCGCCGCCGCGCTTTCGGTCGTCTCACTCGGTCTCGTCGCATCTGCTGGAGCCTCGTCGCCCCCGAGGGTCCCCGCGCAAATGGCGGTTGAGCACCTCGGCGTGCCCGCTGGCGCCGTGGGTTTCCCAACTGCTATCAGTGATGATGGCAACGTGGTCCTGATGGACCTCGCCACAGCGCCGACTACCCTGCGCTGGACACGGGATCGCGGCCCGGAGCCGCTGCCAGCTCCGATCGGCTCGGAGGTGTATGTCGGGCACATGAGCAGCGACGGTCGCGTCATGGTTGGCTCTTTGCTGGGGCCACCGGACTTCCTGTTCAAACTAATGGCTTGGCGGGACAGCGGCCCCCCAACGCAGATCGACCAGCTTGGGGCATTCAGTGCTACCGTCGCGGCAATCAGCCGGGATGGACAGACGATTGCCGCGATCTCTTCAGGTGGAGGCCCTGCTCACCAGCCGCGGGCATTTGTCACCACGCTGAACCCAGGCGCCGGTGTCGTGGAGCTCGGTTCGCTCGGTTTGCCCGGCGGTATCATCCTGCCAGAACACGTATCGGACGACGGGCAGGTGATCACGGGGATCTCTTGGCCAACTCCACCTGTCGCCAGCCGCGCCTTCCGCTGGACGCGAAACGGCGGAATGCGGGCGCTGAGCCCAATGGGGAGCGGCCCTGACAGGAAGGTCGTCATGAGTGTCGACGGGAGCGTCGTAGCGTGGCTGCAGGAGCGCTCCCCAGGGTTCAGCGACCTGAGGATCATGCGGTGGACCTCATCCAGCGGCGTCGTCGTGCTTGGTGGCCCCTCGGGTGAAGCCGTGGAGCAGCTGTTCATGAGTGACGACGGCGCCACGCTCGCGGGTTATGCGACGGGCGGCGGCTTCCTTTGGTCGGAGTCCGGGGGCTTCCGACGTCCCTTTAGCGACCCCACCCTGAGGGTGACCGCCCTCAGCCCAGGTGGTGAAGTGGTCGCGCTCCGGCGGGGCCTGCCCCACGAGTTGTTCGGCGACCGGCTCTTCCGTTGGAGCGCAGTGGACGGTCTCGAGGAGCTTGGCCGGCTATCCGCTGGACTCTTCTCATCGCACTACGTCATGGGCATAAGTCGTGACGAGGAAACCCTGTACGGTCTGTCCACCCATCCCAGCGATAGGTTCCCTGTGGTCTGGCGCAGGGACCAAACAGTCGGTTTCGATACCTGCGGCCCAGCGAGACCGACCAGCACGGGCGCTCCAGGGACGCTGCAAATCCTTGGGAGCAACGTCATCACCCTCCAGTCGATGTCTCTGCACGCCTCCGACCTGCCGCCTGCGACCACAGGCTTCTTTCTCGCATCGAACGCCTCCATCGGACCCATGCCCATCACCTCATCAATGGGGCTCCTCTGCCTCGGAGGCGCGATTGGTCGCTACGCGGGCCCCGGACAGATCCAGAACTCTGGCGCCAACGGTGAGTTCGAACTCGCCATCGATCCAACGGCCATCACCACCCCAACGGGCTCGGTCCAGCCGACCATTGGTGAGTCGTGGACTTTTCAGGCGTGGTTCCGGGATGCGAACCCGCAACCCACATCCAACTTCACAAACGCTGTCACCGTGCGGCTCTACTGAGCCGTGGGCGCGGTCAGCAGCCCGGCGGCAACGGCTGCCCCCCGCGGTCCCTAGCGCACCTCGCGCGTCGACGTGCCGCGGAGGCGGAAGCAACCCGCTGCGTAGCCGGCGCCGTCGTCGATGCCCTCGATGTGCAGCGTGCCCTGGACGGTCACGGGGACAAACGGGAAGTACGGTGAGCCCTCGCCTTCCTCCATGGACACGTGGGTCCATTCGTCGGGCTGGGGGGCGCCACCGAAGCAACAGGCGAGCAGGTCTCGCACGAGCATGAACTCGGTGACCTCGCGCCGTTTCCACTCCACAGGGATCATGTAGCCCGTGATCTCGACGCGCTGGCCGTCGAGGGCTGCGACCTCCTCAGGGAAACGGATCTCGCCAGCCATCAGCGAGTCCATCACCGCCTCGAACTCGAAGTCATCGAGGGCGTCGAGGGAGAGGTGGCGGTAGCGGATCAAGAGGCGGCCGTCGGGAAGCTGCTCCGGTGCTCCTCCGTCGTCGGGGTCGGCCGCGTCCCTTCGCAACCGTGCGATCGCTAGCTGCCGGATCGTCTCGTCCGGCAGGTCCATCATTTGCGTTTCCTCGTCCCGTTCGAGGCCCATGGTTGCGAGCAGCTCGTTGATCGGCATCGTCAGGTACGCCTTCGCCAGCGCCTCCACCTTCGGATCGATCGTGCGCTCGTCGCTCTCCACCTCACCGGAGGCGGCCGCCGCCTCAGCGGCCGCAGCGGCGAGCGCCGCGTCGTCGCTCCCATCGAGCGCGCCACCTTCGAACTCCAGGTCGACCGTTCCTCCTTCGACGGGCGCGTCGCCGCAGCCCGCGACAAAGCCCAGGCCCGCGAGCGCGCAGGCTGCTAGTGATCCAAGCTGGGGCCGTTGGGACCCGAAGGTGAGCCGTTGTTTCATATCGATCATGCCAGGGTGCGGCACGTATCCGTGGTGTAGGCCTTGATGGCCGGGAGCACGCCTGCGACGGCGCCGATAGCGAGCATGCCGATCGGTACCAAAAGGAGCCCCGCGCCCAGCTCGGTGGGCACGAGCACCACACCGGTCGTGCTGAGCAACGTGTCCCGAACACGCGACAGGATCGCACCGTACACGGCGACGCCGAGCAGCGACCCGAGACCCGCGATCACGATCGCCTCCCCCATCACCACGCCGAAGACCATGCCTCGGCTCGCTCCGAGGGTGCGCATGATGGCGAGCTCCCGGCGTCGCTCGCTCATCGTGTTGTAGAGGCTCGCCAGGAGCCCGGCGCCCGCCACCACCACGACGATGCCCGCAACGATGCGCAGCACTTCGATCGCCCAGAAGAGCTTGCGGTACAGGTCCGCGAGAACCTGCGCGATGGGCCATGCGAGCGTGGCCCGGTCATTCAACATGTTGATGTCACGGTTGAGTCGCAGGCCCGGCGTCACGCCCCCGCGCCGGAAACGCAGCAGCACGGCCGAGACCTCCTTGTACTCATCGGGAATCTCTTGGCTGTGGAACTCCTCGGAGTCGACCGCCTCCCCCGTGCCCCGCAGCTCGTGGCCCCCCATGCGATAGACACCCTCGATGGGAATGAAGATCACGCGATCGTCCGGCGTCCCCGTCGGCGCCATGACCCCCGTGACCGCGTAACGCTCGGCGTGCAGCCGTGGGTCGCGCTCGTCGTAGGTCAGGCCGTGGCTAGGGCTGAAGGTGCCGCCCCGTACGAGGCCGGTCTCCTGCGCGACAGCGGCACCGACGACGGCCTGGCGTTTGCCCGGGTCGAACCAGGTCCCGGGCGCCACAGTCGAACGCCCCTCAAACGCCTCCAGGGTCGTGCCGATGATCCGGTAGCCACGGTAGTTGTCGCCAACGGCGTAGGGCACCGCGCGTTCCACCCCGGGATCCTCCGCGATCTCTCGGTATAGGGACCAGGGGATGTTCCCCTGGGAGGCATCCAGGTGAAAGAGCGTGTTCAGCACCAGCTGGCTTTGCCCTCCGGGCGGCCCGAGGATCGCGTCGTAGCCGAGCTCCATGCCGCCGAAGGCCCGCGAGGTCGCCGAGTGGATCGCGAGCACCGCCATCACCAGCCCACTCGCGAGCGCTGCGGCCAGCACCGTGATCGAAGTCGACAGCGCGTGCTCGCGCATCGAGCGGGTGACGATCAGGAGCCAAGTGGACGGGCTGTGGGTCACCCACGAAGGGTAGCAAGCTGGGCGGCGGCGGGCCGTGTATAGGTACCGCAAGGTCGTGGTTCGAATCGGCTCCGAATGGCTAGGATCGAAGCCCCCCGGCCGCACACCACTGCGCGCCATCGCCCGGGCCCACGCCTGAGCGCCAGCATCCCTCACCAGCTGCGACATGGTCTGTATCTCTCGACTCCGGACGGTCTTCGTCCGAGCCACATTTCTTTTGGCGATCGCTTCGCCGTCGTTCTCCCAGGACTCCGCCGCCGAGGTCGACGCCAAGGCCAAGGCCGAGGAAGCTCCCGACCCGGCGGCCGTCATCGACGCCATTATCAAGGAGGGCAAGGACAACTCGAAGGTCTGGGAGACCCTGACCTACATCAGCGAAGAAATCGGGCCACGCCTGACCGGCTCCGCAGGGCTTGAGCGCGCCAACGTATGGTCGCGCGCCAAGTTCACGGATTACGGCCTGAAGAACGCCCATCTGATGCGTTGGGGTGACGTCCCCGTTCGTTTCGACCGTGGGCCCAGCAGCGCACGCATGGTGTCCCCCGTCGAACGGGACTTGGAGTTCACGACGCGCGCCTGGGCCGCCGGCACCGATGGGCCCGTCCGCGGCAAAGTCGTCAAGGCACCGCTCACCCTCGAGGACCTCGAAGAAGTGCGCGACCAGCTCGAGGG
>CAJXRJ010000577.1 GCA_913058555.1 uncultured bacterium | reverse complement strand
CCATGGATCTCGACTACATCGATCTCGCGGGCGTCGAGCGCAGCTACGTAGGCAGCGAAGACCTCTTCAACTGGGACAACGTCGAAAGCGTGGTCAAGGTGGAGCGTGAAGCAACCCGGCCCAAGGAGGTCCCCGACGACAAACCCCCGGTGGAAGACCCACCCGTCGAAGAACCAGCGGAGCCCGAAGATGAGTCCCGGCCTGACGTGTTGGATGCGATCGCCGCCATGGACGATCAAGAGCTCAGAACATTCCTGCTGGGCCGCACACCACTCTCCGATGCCGAGCTCTATGCGGCTCTCGCAACGGAGAAGCTGGGCCCGAAGCACACGGGGATGGTCTTGAGCGCCTCTGGACCGTTGACCGACGGCATGCTCACGAAGCTCATGTCGGGATCCACTCAACTCAATGCGAAGGAGCTTGGACCGGTGCTCATCGCGAACACCCCGCTCCCCGCAGACGTCCTTCAGTCCGTCCGCGACGATGACGGAACGCTACTAGTCGACTCCGACAAGACCACCATCCTCAATGCCCATTAATCGTTGTCTCGTCGCGTCCACGCTGGCCATCGCCAGCTTGGCCATCTCCACGGTCTCCGCAAGTCCGGCCCAATCAGCTCGCGCTGAGGTGGCAGAAAAACGCGGAGTCGGCCCGGTCGATCGACTCATCCTGGATAGTCGAGAGACCGGGCGCGGCAAAGCCTGGCTCAAGAACCAGTTGCTGCCCCGGGGAAGATCCATCGGGGGCGACCTCTTCGATGTGTTGTCCGCGGGCTCACTCCAGCTGCGCGTCGGTGAGCGGGGCCGGGCAATGGAGCCTCTGCTCCTCGCCGAGCGCGACGCGATCCTGGGGGCATTCGGTCAATGGCCCAAGAAGGCCGTGGACGAGCTGCTCAAGGACGAACTCTCCGCCGATCCCTCGGTGGCAGATCGCTGCAGTGCGCTCGAGATCTTCGCCACGCTCGACATGTGGCGAGGCGACGAGGCCCTGGGCAGCATGCTCGAATGGTCGCAGATCGAAGGAGACAAGGTCCGAGTGCCGCGCCGCGTTCGCAGCGCGTTGGAGGTCCAGATCGAAGCTTTCCTCCTTCGCTGCCCCGACGCCGCACGGCTCGTCCCGAACATCTACAGCCGCGCGAACGCGTCGCTCCTTCCGGCGATCCTGTCCGGCACGGGAAAGAAAGCCACCCCCGAACGACTCGACGCACTCGCAACGTTCCTGGGCGTGGTTCCCCGGTTTGACGCCCACGTCCTTGCGGAGATCAAGGTCATGCTGGGCCACGCACGCTTCGTT
This sequence comes from uncultured bacterium, assembly GCA_913058555.1. Classification (GTDB taxonomy): domain Bacteria; phylum Planctomycetota; class UBA1135; order UBA1135; genus Saltatorellus. Next base: position 3,671 of record CAJXRJ010000577.1, on the reverse strand, counting down.
CCCAGCGAAAGCTCCCGGGCGATCGTGAGGCAGTACATCTCGAGCACCGACCGCGCCCTTGCGGTCGAAGCCATCTCCATTGAGGAGCTCACCGCGGACCCGGCGGCCATACCGCCCTTGCTCGACTACTTGAACGGGACCGATCGCGACCTTCGCCGCCGCGCTCTGTCCGCGCTCACCGCCATCAGCGGCGAGCAACTTGAACCGACCCTGGAAACGTGGTCGGAATGGCACGCACGCACCCTCAGGTGGTGGCAACGGGATCTTTCGCGCCACGCCGACCTGGCCCGCCGCGGCGCACCAGGCGCCGCCGCCCGCGCTATTCAGGAACTGTCGCTGCTCCGCGCCTACCGCCACAAACTCGTGCCGGTCCTCGCGGCCGTTCTTGAACGTGACGAGGTCAACCTTGTCGTCCTGGCCACGGCCTCCTTGGGGCACCTGAACTCGATGGACGCCATCCCACACCTCGTCTCCCAGCTCGAGAAAGAGAACGTGGACGTAAGGCGCGCCGCGTACCAGTCGCTACGCCGAATGACCGGTGAGAACTACAGCGACGACCCCGACGCGTGGCGTGCGGCCGGATGGGGCGTCATCAAACCCTAGTCACTCCACTCCTCACGCCACTCTCCCCCAGGCTCCGAAGCGCCGCCACATTGGCGGCACTCCGACACTCGACACACGTAGGACTCCCGCAGTGAATTCCACCACTCCCCACAAGCGCAGAATCCGGCTGATTCAGCCCTCGATTCAACTCCGATTGATCAGCGTGTTCGCTGGCTTGACGGCCCTTGCCCTCGTCACCCAGGCCCTCGTTCTGGGCGTGGCGCTGAGTCAACTAGCCGGCAAGATGGGCCCGAACGGGTCGCTCTTGATGATCGAGCTCCCGAAACTGCTCGGCATCTGCCTCGGCCTCTCGGCAGTCCTCGTCTTCCCATCGCTTCTAATCATCGGGATCCGCACGACGTTCCGAATCTCTGGACCGCTCTATCGGATGGAGCGCCACCTCGAGGGGGTCGCCAACGGCGAGAGCATGGGCCGCTGCACGATTCGCAAGGATGACCAGCTGCAGGATTTCTGCGACACGCTCAATCGGGCCCTCGATCGCACTCAGCAGGATACCGAGGCAACTTCACCCGCGGCATCGAAGCAAGCGCGACCCGCGGCCTGATCCTCCTGGACTCGATCGAACGGGGACCAGAGTTGGAGTGACTTCGACCGTTTGGAGCTAGGGAAGAGCCGACGGTAAGGGGAGGGGCGGCTCGGGGCTCCAACCACATCTGATCGAAATGCTAGTCTCAGTCCATGCTGTCTAGTGCACTGCTTCCGCTGCTCATCGCCGTCCTACCAGGATTGGATCGGAGCCCGGACGAGATCCTCTCCGAGATCCGCGCCAAGGGGAACAAGGCGCCCTTGGCTCTCTTCGAAGAACTGGGCGTCCAGAAAACGCCAGCCGCATTAGACGCCATCCTTCGGGGCCTCGACGTGGTCAAGAACCCGCGGAGAGTATGCAAGGCTCTTCAATCCCTCGAGCACTTCAGAGGAGTCGAAGGCGCCGAGGATCGAGCCGTAGCGTTCCTGGTGGAGGCCGCGCAAAGACAGGGCGAGGGCATCGCCTTGCACGCTACGTGGCGCCTCGGCAGCCTGTGGCCGGCCTCCCAACCCGCGTTGGCTGAGCTGGCCCTCGAGAACGAACGTGCGGATTGTCGCGCCGCGGCCCTCGTGCACCTCGTGGAGCACGGAATGCCGCTCCCGTCCGCACAATTGGATCAGATGGCCCGCTCGAAGCATCCCGCGGTGCGCTTCGAAGGTACCTTGGCTCGGTTCGAGCGACTCGTCGGCGTGGACAAGCGTGCCAAGGCTCTTAAGAAGCTGCTGCAGTCGCGGAACCCAATCCAGCGACTCGTCGGCGTCGAGCTACTCGTCAGTGAGCCTCACCCCGAGCGCATGGATCGCCTTCGTGATGCTCTCGACGACAAGTATCCTCCCATCTGCCGCAAGGCCCTGTCGACCCTTGAGCGCACGCGAAGCAAGGAGGCCGTAGAGGTGTTGATCGAACGGCTTTCAAGCGCCAGTCAGGGCGAGAGATTTCGCGCTAGTAGCGCGCTAACCCGGCTCACCGGCAAGCCCCTTGGAACTGCGGCCGGTCCGTGGAAGCGCTGGTGGAAGGATGAAGGAAGCCAATGGCACGCGCCCGAGGAGCCATTCACGGACACTGGGCCCGCAGCGGCGCCAGGCGGCACCCGCAGCTTCTACGGCCTCCCGATCCATGCTGAACGCCTCGTGTTCGCGATCGACTCCAGCGATTCCATGGGCAAGCCAGCGGCCAAAGGCGGCGATAGTCGAATGTCCGTCGCAAAGCTCCAGCTAATCCAAGCCATCGAAGGACTCCCAGAGTCCAACGAGTTCGGGCTCGTGCATTTCGGCTCAAGTGCTTGGAGCTGGAAGAAAGAGCTGGTGCCCGCCAAGGGGAAGAACAAGAGGGCCGCGCAGGGATTCGTGCAGTACATGGAGTTCTCCCGCGGCACAGAGATCTACGGTGCGCTTCGCGAAGCGTTCCTCGATCCGCGCGCAGACACCATCCTGTTGCTCACCGACGGTGACCCTCAAATGAGCCTCATGGGGAATCGCGCTGTGATTCAGCGCCTGGTGACCCAATGGAACCGAACGCGCAACACCACCATCGACTGCCTCAGTATCGGGACGGATCGGAAGTGGCTACGCGAGCTCGCCACGTCGACCGGTGGCCGCTACGAGGAGCTTGATTGAGGGGCAACGCGGAGGAACCGGTCCATGGTCGTTTCAATGACAGGATTCGTCCGGAACTACAGGCTAACGCGTGGCCTAGTCGCCGGGCTCGATCAAGCCCGATGCGCCCTGGTCGATGAGCTCACTTTCGATGGCCCCGAGCATCGGCTTCAGCCGCGCGACCAGGTCCGTGGCTTGCTGCATCGTGGATCGGCGCTCCGCGAGCTCCTGCCTGCACACGAAGAGCTCGTCGGCCCTTGCGTCTGCGCGACGCTGGGCCACCCGTGCGCAATCGAGGGCTTCCTCGAGGTCCCGCGACTGATGGCTGATCTGCTCCTCGAGACTCTTCAGTAGCGGAATGTGGTCCTCTAGCTGGCATTCCTCGGCGCGCGCCGTGGCGAGCTCCAGCGCCGCCTCCAGGTCGGCGACACGCTTCGCCAGTCGATCGGCCCTCTCCCGGTTCGCATCAAGCCTCTCCTCGACGAGCGAGTGGAACTCGTCAGGCGGGCCACCGGCAACGGGCTCTTCCGAAGCCCCCCATTCCAGCTCCAGATCGCCCAAGGGAGCGATGTCCAGCGCGATCACCGGCCATTCCAACTCGGGTTCTTCGATGGGCAGGTCGACCGCCTCAGGCGCCGGGGCGAATGGCTCGATGCGCGGCTCCTCAGGAAGGAAGTGAATCACGCTGGGCTCGTCGTCGGGCTGTTCTTCCTCGCTGTTGAAGCCAGCGAAGCCCCCATCGTCGGGGCATTCGAAGCTGGCCAAAGCGTCGTCGGACGGCGGAGTGGGAGTGGGAGTGGGATTCGGGGCCACAGCCGAAGTGTGAGCCGGCGTGTGAGCCGGAGTGGGAGCCGGAGCCGGAGTGGAAGCGGGCACCGCGATCACGGGCGACAGCGGGGCCGGAGCAGCGGCCGGGGCTGCAAAGT
>CAJXRJ010000576.1 GCA_913058555.1 uncultured bacterium | reverse complement strand
TCTACACACTGCATATCGTCGGCAGCGTCAGATGTGTATAAGAGACAGCCTTTGCGCCAAGTTCAACGAGCTCGGGATCGTCCGGCTCTTGCTGGAGCATGGCGCACCCGCGAATCGACCGGACGGTGAAGGGCGCATCGCCCTTCACTACGTCCGCTCACCGGAGATGGTCGAGCTCCTGGGGGCCGCGGACGTGGCGCCCAACTGGGTGGATCGCCAGGGCCTCTCTCCCATCGCGTACGTCTAGTACCACTTTGGCTGGAGCGACCCCGCAGTGGTCGACGCGCTCGTGGCGATGGGGGCACAGATGTCTTATCGCGATGCGATCCGGCTCGGGCGGTTCGAGGCGACGAAGCGTCTCTTCCATTACGACCCCAGCCTTGCCATTCCAACGGCCGCGCTCTACGACGCGATCCATGTCCAGAGCGAAGAGCTGGTTCGCTGGCTTGTGTCCTTGGGGGTCGAGCTCGGTGGACCGTCCGGGGATCGATTCTCCCAGGACCCGGATGCAAGCTATCTGGGCAACGTCGTCGCTTGGGCGATTCAGCGGGGCGCTTACGACTCCGCCGCGATTCTCTTGGAGTCGGGAGCGGCCTTCGGCGACCGAATTGGACTGACCGGCGTCCTTGCGTTCGATTCAGGCACAGAAGATCCAGTTCTTACGGACATGGTCCGTGGGCTCGTCGATCAGGTCATTGAACACAATCAACTCGCTCTCCTTGAGCAGCTCCTCAAGAGAGGCTTTCGCCCGGGGGGCGCATCGAACGGACACCTCGTTCAGGCCGCTCGGCTCGGGCACCGCGAAGTCTTTGCGGCGCTCGTTGCCGCGGGGGCAAAGCCCGACGAGGAGACCTTGCAGCTCCTGGAGTCCGCGGCGTTGGCCCGAGCGCCGGAAGTCGATCCGGGGCCGCCCCTGGGCGGTGGGGCTGGGTCGCCGCATCCCCAACGGCAATGGACTCCGGTAACCCGACCCCCCAAAGGGCCGCTGCCCGCCGTCGCTGATGTCCTCAAGCGCGAAGGGTGGGCGGCCGTACTGATTGCCTTCGGGTCCGAGGAGTCGATGGTCCAGGCGATGGTGCTTTCGCCGAACAGGGTGGGGGATCTCATCGCCGCAGGCCATTCCATCCACGGCAGAGACTCCTCGGGGCAGACGCCGCTCCATCTGGCATGCGATCTGGCATGGCCCGAGTCGATCTCGCTGCTGCTTCAAGCCGGCGCGGATCCCAATCGACGGACAGACGACGGACGCCTCCCGCTCGAGATTCTGGCGCGCGAGTTTGTGTACCCGGCGGACCTGCTAGTGGGCACCAAGGCCCTGATCGATGCCGGCGCGGATCCGGCGAAGGCGACGCTGTACGGGCCCTTCGTGGCCGACCTGCTCTACTCCCAGTTGGATGACGAGCGGTCCAGGGCCGCGATGCAGGAGTTGCTCGCTCCCCATCTGCCGCCTTGGCTTTGGCGCTGATCGGGGGCCCCCAGGGGTGCCCTCCGTAGTGCCCTATGCGACACCCAATGCGGGCGGTGTGAAAGGGGCACCTCGTGCGCCAGGCGAGCGTGCCGTAGGATCCAGCCTTCCCCGCGAGAGGATCGCTGACTCGATGGCGTTCTTGCGGGGTTGGCCCTTCGCGATCCCCAGCCCGGAGCTACCTACTTGTCTGCAAACGTCTCTGCGAGTGATCTCACCGACCGCGAGAAGCGGCTTCTCTTTTGGGCGAGCTTCTTGTCGCTCGCGGCGGCCGGCGTGGGCTTTGCTTTTCGCGTTGCGATGGGCGGAGACTACGGCGCCGAGTTCGACCTTTCTAAACAGGAGGTGGGACAGGTCTTCGGGGCTTCCCTGTGGCCGATCGCGTTGACGATGATCGGGTTCAGCCTGGTGATCGATCGCACGGGCTACAAGGTGCCGATGATGATCGCATTCCTGCTCCAGGCAGGGTCGGGCGTCGGAACATTCATGGCGGATGGGTACAACGGGTTGTACTTCTCAGCGCTGGCGGCGGGGCTTGGGCACGGCATCGTCGAGGCGGTCATCAACCCCGTCTGTGCAGCGGTTTACCCGAAGGAAAAGACGAAGTGGCTCACGATCCTGCACGCGGCCTGGCCGGCGGGGCTCGTGCTCGGGACCTTGCTCATTATTGGCGGCGATGCCGCGGCCGATGGCGGGATGGCGTGGCGTACCCATGCGCTATGGATCCTCGTGCCGGCGGTGCCCTACCTCTTCATGTACCTGCCCTGCAAGTTCCCGATCGACGAGCGGGTGCAGGCGGGTGTTGGCTACGTCGACATGCTGCGTCAGGTCGGGTTCCTGACGGCATTCCTCGCGTCGGGCCTGATGATCTATGAGATTGGCAACCAGGTGTGCCAGCTCCGGGAGGTCCAGCCCCATGTGCGCTGGTTCGAGATCAGCCTCGGCCTGGGTGCGCTCGTGGGCCTTGGATTTGGCATCGCTGTGAAGAGCGTCGGCCGGCCGCTGTTCTTCCTCATGTGTCTGCTCATGATTCCCGTGGCGACCGCGGAGCTCGGCACCGATGGTTGGATCAAGGGGCTCATGACGCCGGTCCTCGAGGGGCAGAAGATCGACCCCGCGATGGCGCTTGTCTTCTCGGCGTCGATCATGCTCGTGCTGCGCGTATTCGCCGGCAGCGTGCTCAAGTTCTTCAGTCCCCCTGGGCTGCTCTGCGTCAGCGGCATCTTCTCCGCTGTGGGCCTCTTCTGGCTTTCGAGCGCCGCCGGCTGGGCCGTGTTCCTCGCGTTCGTGCTCTATGCCTTGGGCCAGACCTACTACTGGCCGTGCGTGCTGGGATTCGTCTCGGAGCGCTACCCGAAAGGCGGCGCCTTGACCCTCAACACGGTCTCCGCCATCGGGCTCCTGTCGGCTGGCATCGTCGGCACGCCGCTCCTTGGGGCGGCGTTTGATGGCTCGATCCACGGGACGGTCAAGAAGGAGGCTCCGGCCCTCGCCGAAGCGGCGACGGGGAGCGGCAACTTCATGTGGATGTCCCACGAGCGCATCGATCCGAAGAAGGCCGAAGCGTTCGTCGCGGCGCTGCCCGAAGCGGAGCGGGCACCCGTGGCAGAGATCTACCAAGAGGCCGGACCCGAGGGCCTTCCCCAGGGCCGGGCCCAGCTCCAGGCCGGGCGCGACGTGCTGCTCTATGCGGTGCGCTTCCCGGCGCTGCTCTTCGTGGTGTTTGGCCTGATCGCCCTCTACTTCCGCTCCCGGGGTGGCTACCAGCCCGTGGAGCTGACCGGGGAGGCCGACTTGGGGATGTGAGCCGATACGAAAATAGGGGCGAGGCGCCGACGGATGATCCGTCTGCGCCTCGCCCCTTTTCGTAAGCCCGTCGGTTAGTGCCCGAGTTCCTTACGAACGTCCACGACGTTCTGGATCAGGAAGGTCTCGTCCACGTCGAAGGTGAGGGGCGTCGTCACGAGGTAGCCACGCTCCAGGGCGGGGAGGCTGACCTTCTGCGAGGGCTCGGGGAGGATCGTCACCTTCTTGGTGCCCGGGGAATCGATGTCTTCCACGATGCGCAGGAGCACGATCGTCTTACCTTCCCACTTCGGGTCGCCGTTCAGGAGCTCGGCGTTCAGGTCCTTGAGATGCTCGTCGCAGACCTCGCAGCTCTCGCGGTAAACCACCACGTGGCTGTTGACGTCGATGAAGCCCTGGGACTGATCGGCGATCTGATAGAAGTCCTGAACCGTCAGGTCCTGGCCCTCCATTGACTTGAAGTCCAGCTGCATGAAGGTCGGCAGGCCGGGCTCCACGGGGGCGGGGTCCACCGGATCGGGGTCCACGTCGATGACCTCGGGCTTTGGCGTCTCTTGGGTGCCGGTGGCCGGGTCCGGCTCGCCGTTGGTCACGTCCTTCAGTTCCATCTCGGGACCCTCCGGCGAAGCTGTTCCGTTGTCCTGCAGCGACGCCGTGGAGGCCGGAGTCACCTCAGGGGTGTCGGCCGAGCTGATCGCGGTTACGAGGTCCTTGCGTGGCTGGACCTTCTCGGGCATCGGGAGCTTCAGCATCGGGCCCGCGACGGCCGCCGCCAAGAGCGGGATGGCTGCAAGGTGGCCGAGGCCAGAGGCCTTGTGCATGCGCCAGGGGCGCGAGATGAGGATCAGGAGCAGCAGGCTGCCGTCCACGATCATCATGGTCTTGGGCGCGATCGTCACGGTGCCGCCGAAGCAGCCGCAGGACGTCGCACCCGCCGCGACGAGGGGCCAGAGAACCGAGATGAACGCGCCGAAGACGCTGGCAAGCAGCAGCCAGCCCAGGCGCGGGAGTGCGATGACGAGCGCGACGACGGCGAGTTCGGCGACGATGGCGAAGCGGAACGTGTTCCAAGCCTCGAACGGGCTCAATTCGACGACCGACTGCGGGAGGTCCGCGGGGTGGCCTTCAAAGAGCTTGTACAGGGCGCCGGCGAGGAGCCAGATCGTGCCAAGGGCTAGGGCGAGGCCGGGAAAGGCGGGGCGGGGCATGCGGCTAGGGGAGAAGAGTATCGGTGAGACTGAAAGACTGAGGTCTTACGGGCCGCCGGGGACATGGTTGGCGCCGTGAGTGGATCAGGGCAAGCATAAGCCGCTGGCCCGGCCAAGGACGGCGGGAAGGCGGGACCTTCGGCCCCAGACTGGGTCGACAAGCCACAGAAAGGGGGCGCTCCGGAGCTCCGCCAGGGCGTTTGTTCCGATCGCGCCCCCGAAGATTTCGAGCTCAGCCTCCCGGGCGCCCGGTCCCAGGATGAGGTAGGGCTCACCCCCCTGCAGCCCGGCGGGGATGGGGGACCAGTGCGCAGCGATGCCCGGCTGCTCGATCGCCACCAGGATTCCAGCCGCCTCGGCCGATCCCACTAGGGGGCAGAGGACCCCCTCCTTGCAGAAGCCACCTACGAAGGCTCGGCCGCCCACGACCCTCCCGTCCTGTCTCTTATACACATCTCCGAGCCCACGAGACTAGGCATGATCTCG
>CAJXRJ010000575.1 GCA_913058555.1 uncultured bacterium | reverse complement strand
CGAGATCATGCCTAGTCTCGTGGGCTCGGAGATGTGTATAAGAGACAGATCGACAGGGCTCTTCAGTCGGCGGAACTGGGGTTGCCCCTCGACCTCGTGGCCGAGGACCTCCGCACCGCGACCGATGCCCTCGACGGCATCTCGGGGCGAACGACCCCCGAGGACTTGCTCGACCGGATCTTCGCGCAGTTCTGCCTCGGCAAGTGAGCCCGGCCAAGGCCCCGCGCTCATCCTGACCAGGAGTGAGCCGCAGGAATCCGTGGATTGGGCCCCCTGCCCTGGGGCCCTATGAACGGCCCCAGGGGAAGTTTTCGAAGGCTGGAATACGCCGTTTGACACGCCCCTGGTGGATTGCTCCACTTCGTGACCCGGCAAGCTCGGGCAAAAACAGCCCTTGAAGTGTCCCCGATGCGAAGCGGACGACGACCGTGTCGTCGACTCCCGAACCACCTCCGACGGAACCGTCATCAGACGGCGTCGGGAGTGCCTCGGTTGCTTCATGCGTTTCACGACGTACGAGCGCATCGAGGAAAGCCCGCTGCGGGTCATCAAGAAGAACGGCGAGCGAGTCCGCTTCGAGCGAGAGCGCATCCTGCACGGGATCCTTCGGGCCTGTGAGAAGTTGCCCGTGGCCGTCGCTGACATTGAAGAGGCCGCCCAACGGGTGGAGACTCGCTGTCAAGGGGAGTACGACCGGGAGGTGCCTAGTTCTGTCATTGGGTCCCTCGTGATGGAAGAGCTGCGTCAGCTGCACCAGGTGGCTTACGTGCGCTTCGCCAGCGTCTACCGAGAATTCAAGGACGTCGGCGAGTTCATGTCGGAGCTCGTGACGATCTTGGATGAGGGCGTCAGGGAAGCCAACCGGGTGTCGGGTCAGGATGGCTCAGCCGGCGAGGATGCTGGTGCCGCTCGTGCTGACGATGTGGATCCTGGCGATAGAGATCCAAACGGATTAGATCTCCCCGAGGCGTAGGTTGGGCATGCGTGGGGGAGACAGCGTGGGGCCCCGGGGACAAGGTTCCTCGGAGAAGCCTAGCGATGCATCGGGGGAACCTCCGGGCATCGGGCGTTCCGAAGGCCTCGAACGGGCCGCGTTGCTCGTGCAGTCGACTTCGGGCCTTCGAATTCCCTTTGACCGCAGCCGCTTGGCGCGGAGCGTCGAGCGTGCCCGCACGGCCCACCACCGCAAAGGCGGAGCGATCGATCGGGCAGAGCTTCCAGAGGAGATCGCAGACATCGTGGCGTTCACGCTTCGGAGTCGAGCGGCCGAGGCGGAGCCGAAGGGGGCGAGCATCGCCGAAGATGCGCTCGGCGAATTGGTGGAGCGAGCCCTGATCGAACTCGGCGCCGTGACCACGGCACGGGCCTACATCGTGTCGCGGGACCGGCGGGCCCGGTCCGACGCCGTAAGAACGGACGGTGCCCCAGGCGACGGCGAAGATCCCGCGGCGAGTCCGTCGACCCAAGGTCGGCTTCCCATGGTCCGTGGGGCTTCGGGGGCGGAGCCATTCCACAGCAGGCGCATCGTCGGAGCGCTTATGGAAGAGGCGGGCCTTCTACCGGGGGAAGCCGAACAAGTGGCGCGCCGGGTCGAAGCGACGCTTCGAAGCGCGGGCCTGCACTCCGTGTCGACGGCCCTCGTTCGGGAGCTCGTCAGCAACGAGCTGCTCGGCCTCGGACTCAGTGATGCCCTGAAACGTCACGAGGCGATTGGCCTGCCGCGGCACGACCTCGGCGAGCTGTTCCACAACGCGCGGGCCCTCGAGCCAGGGCCGAGGCCCACGGGGGATCCGACCCTGCGCTCAGCGGCTGCCCCAAGGTTCGAGGATTCGGTCGCCGCGGCGTTGCTTCGAAAGTGGAGCCTGACGGACCTCTTGTCCGCGGAAGTGGCCGACGCTCACCTCGCCGGAGACATTCACATCGAAGCGCTCGAGGCGCCTCACCGCGCTCTCTATCGAGCGATATCCGTCGACCTGATGCGGCCTTCCGGCGGGCCGACCTCTCTGGAAGCGGGGAACAAGCTCGCTCCCTTTGCGCTCATCGAAGGGGCCGTTGAGCTCGCCAGGGATGTCCAGCGTGGGCTCTTCCTGGAAGGCGTGGGCGCGGCCCTTCTGCCGTGGCTCGACGAAAGCGGAGTCTCCGCTTGGCTCGTGGCCCTGGGGGGCGCGGCGGCGGCTGCTGGACGGACCGTGGATCTCATTGGGCCAGCCGAGCATTTCGACGCCCGGACGGCGCCGACCAAGGAAGCCGCGGGCGCAGTCTCCGCGCTGCTCCTGGGCGCAGTTCGCGCGCTCTCCCAAGGGACGTCCCTCCCGCGGCTCTTCCTCGGCTTCCATGAACTGATGGCGGCCCTTGAGCGCGACGGCGAACGGGCAGAGCCCGCCGCGGCGGCGGCTGAGCGTCTACTCGGGACCGGGCACTTGGTGCCCACGTGGTGCGAAGCCGCGGGGTCCCGATGCAGCGGGCCCGGGCTCATCCGACGAACGGGTGGGGAATCGCAGCCGTGGGGGGGCTCCCTGGCACTGGACGCCGCCGTTTCGGTCAATCTGCCGAGGGTGGCCCGTAGGGCTGGGCCCTGGCGAGAAGATGCTTTCCTCATGGGCCTCAACGACGCGATGGACGTCGCGGTCTCCGCAGCCCTCGAGCGGGCCGACTTCATGGCGCGTGCGCGGGCCGTGCACGGTGTGGCGGCCCACGACAAGGGGAGCTTCGGCATCGTCCCCGTTGGCCTCTACGAAGCGCTGCGCATCCTCGGGGATGGTCTGGCGAGGGCCGATCAAGGGGCACGCATCCTTGGGTTCTTGCACGACGCCGCTGTCAGGAAAGGCGCGGAGCGCGGCCTGGAGGCCCGCGTCGTGGCGTCCATGGGGCACGTGGCGCCCGGGCGATTCGCGGCCCTGGACGCCCAGGCGGGGGCCGGCGCCCGTCAGGCGCGGCTCTTCAGCGACCTTCCTGCCCCCGAACAGGAGCTCGCGCACGCGTACCGGACGGGCTTTGGGGATCTCACCGCCTCTGAGCCAGGTGGTGAGGCCCGCGTCCTTGCCCGGGCGGAGTCCTTGGGAGCGCTACTCAGAACCCTGCCCTGGGGCACGTTGACCCCCGCCGATTGGGGCGTTCCCACCGCGCGTGGGGCCGCGGCCCAGGGACCCGGACGGGGCCTCTTTGGCCTTGGATCCGACCCGCGGGGGGCTGCCAGTGGGGGGGGGATGCTCATTCCGCGGGACGCGGGAGCAGTCCCGGTCCGAGAATCCGCTGTCGCAAGTCAGGATCCGTACGTAGCCGCCCTCATTCAGGAACGCCCAAGATTGCGTGCCTGGAGCCAAATGGAGGCGATTCGGGCCCCGAGGGCCAAGCCCGCCCCGCCCGCGGCTGAAACCTCACTCTTTTGACCGGGCTCCGGATTTGACAGTCTTCGGTCGCACGTCTCTCCCCTGAGCCCCCCTCCATGCGCCTCAAACGCCTCGAACTGTTCGGCTTTAAGTCCTTCGCCGACCGGACTGTCATGGACTTTGGCCGCACGACGCTAACCGGCATCGTGGGTCCAAATGGCTGCGGCAAAAGCAACGTTGTAGATGCTGTGCGCTGGGTGCTGGGTGAAACCCGCCCCACGTCCATGCGGGGATCGGGGATGACCGACGTCATCTTCAAGGGCTCCGCGAGTCGGCCGGGCATGGGCACCGCCGAGGTGACGATGGTCCTCGACAACGAGGACCCCGACACCGGTCAAAAGGCGCTTGAGGACCGCGGCGCGGAGATCTCCTTCACCCGCCGGCTCTACGCCAGCGGCGAGGGCGAATACCTGATCGATGGGGACCGCGTCCGGCTGAAGGACGTCAAAGACCTCCTCTTTGACACGGGGCTCGGAAGCCGCGGTTACTCCGTGCTGGAGCAGGGTCGCATCGATGCCGTTCTGTCCGCGAACCCGGCCCAGAGGCGTGCCATCTTCGAGGAGGCGGCGGGCATCTCCCGGTACCGGCAGCGGCGCCACGAGACCGAACTTCGTCTGAAGCGCTGCGAGCAGGACGTCGCGCGACTCGACGACGTCATGGGGGAGCTCCGCAGCCGCGTTCGCTCCCTGAAGATTCAGGCTGGCAAGGCAGAGAAGTACGTCACGGCGAAGGCTGAGTGGACGGAGGGGCGGACACGATTCCTCTCCCACCGTTTGGTCGGATACGACGTGGCCCTCGACGGCATGCGCCCCCTCATCGAGGAGCTTGAGCAAGGCCTCGACGGGTTGCGCGAGAGCCGGGCGGAATGCGAGTCCGCGATCGAGGAGCGCGAGCAGGAGCGCCGCCGCGTCGTCGAGAAGCTCTCCGAAGTCGGGGACGAGGCTAGCCGTATCTCCGGGGATCTTCGTGCCCTTGATGAACGCAAGGCGCAGCTGGCGATGCGCATCGCGTCGTGGGCGGCCAGTGCCCAGGAAGAGTCCGAACGCGCCAACGCGCTGTCCGATCAGCTGGTGGAGCGGGAGGGCGAATTGGAAACCCTCGCCCGCGATATCGAGGCTTTGGCCGAGCGGGCCAAGGGCGCGGAGGAGCGCGCGAAGGGGCTTGAGGCCCAGTCCCGCGAGCTAGGCAAGACGTACAAGGATTTGCGCCAAGAGGTGCAGGCCCAGAACGATCGAGTGCTCGAGAAACTCCACGAGCGCACGGCCTCCGAGAACCGATTTGTGCACCTGAAGGAGGCCCTTCCTCCTACGTCCGAACGGCTGCAACGCGTCGTCGAACGATTCGCCTCCGCCGAGCAGCAGCTCGAGGAGTTGGCCGGATCCAAGTCCTCTTTGGGGGAAGCGGCCCGGGCAGCGGCGCTTGCCTCGGCGTCTGCGGACGAGGCCCACGAAGCGGCGGTCGAAGCGCTTTCGGACGAGCGCGAACGTCTCGAATCTCTCAAGGTGCAGCGCGGCGAGCAGGGCGTTCAGCGGGCGAAGCACCAGCTGTCTCTTATACACATCTGACGCTGCCGACGATATGCAGTGTGT
>CAJXRJ010000574.1 GCA_913058555.1 uncultured bacterium | reverse complement strand
GGTTCCACCCCGAGCCCCACTCCGCTCCGATGCCGGAGGGCCCACCCGAGTTCGACGAAGACCTCGCCGATGGGCTGAAGGGGCTCTTCCAGGGGGCGGGACCGCCCGCGATCCTGAAGGCCCAGCTCCAAGCCGAAGCCGAACGGCGGTTCGGAGTCGAAGAGCTCGTCCTTGCCCCAGCAGGCCCCCGCGCAGGAATCGGAAGGAAGCGCGGGGCGGCCTGGGCCTCTGGACTGGCGGCCGCCGCTGCGGCGCTGTTCCTGGTGCTCCAGCAGCCCACGGGCGATGCTGTCCCCCAAACAAGGTCGGTCGCTACGGCGGCCCCCCAGGCCGACGCCCCCGCTCCCCTCGCGGACGCCCGCGACATCGACCAAAGCGGCAAAGTCGACATCTTCGACGCCTACTTGGTCGCCCGCGCGGCTCACCAAGGCGCCTCCACCTCAGGGATGCCCGACCTCGACGGTGACGGCCGCGTGACCCGCGCCGACGCCGACCGCATTGCACGCTTCGCCGTGGAGGTGATCCGATGACCCGCTCACTCTTCCTCAGTGCCGCGCTCGTGCTGGCGGCTTTGATTTCCCTGGGCGCCGCACAGGTCACGGCCGTCCGCCAAGACCCCGCGGACACCAAAGAGTCAACGGTTGAGGAGCCCCAGGGCCCCCTGCGCTTTGTGACCTACGAGCTCTTCGTCAACCCGATGGACTCGCCCCTTGCGGCTTGGCAGGTGCGCTTCGAAGACCCCACCGGAGCCGCGAAGCTCGTGGGCGTCGAAGGCGGCGACGACGCGTCATTCCGCGACGCCCCGTTCTACGACCCGAAGGCGCTGCAAGGCGGAGCCGTCGTGCTCGCGGCCTTCGACCCGGAGGGCGCCGGCCCCAGCACTGAAACTCTCGTCGCCCGCGTTCACCTCGTGATCACCGGCGACCAAGACCCCGAATTCATCCTGACCGCCGAAGTGGTCGCTTCCCCTGACGGCCCAATCCAAGGCGCCACCGCTCGCCTCGCGCGCTAGCACGTATCACCCATGAAGAACTTCATTCTCCCAAGCGTAGCCGTGGGCCTCATTCTCTTCGCCGCATGCAGCTCACACGAGGGAGCGCAAGCTCCAACCGGCGAGTCGAGGAACGCGGCACCGGGCGCCCTCCAAGGCCTAGGATACTCCTCCGGCGCGATTGGCTACGGGTCCCTCGATAGCGAGCAGCCCGATGGAGGCGAGCTATCCGGCTTCACGTCCGACCCTTCGACCATGCCCGCCGACGGCCGCAAGATCGACGAGTTCATCGTCATCGAACGCGAAGCCGGCCGTGCGGCACTGGAGGTGGAGAACCCCGGCTCCGGCGAGCTCATCACCATCGTCGACGACGTCGAGGTACGCCTGCCCCTCGAGCACACCGACGTCACGATCCAAGTCCTCGGCCCCGTGGCCTCCGGAACCGTCAAGCAGACCTTCGGCAACCCCTACCAGGTTCCCATCGAGGCCCACTACGTGTTCCCCCTGCCCCACGACGCGGCGGTGCACGACTTCATCCTGACCATCGGCGACCGCACGATCCGCGGCGTGGTGCGCGAGCGCGAAGAAGCCCGGCGCATCTACGAGGCGGCCCGTGCCCAGGGCTACACGGCGGCCCTCCTGACGCAAGAGCGCCCGAACATCTTCACCCAGAACGTGGCCAACATCACGCCGGGCTCCAAGATCGACGTGACCCTCGCCTACCTCGAGCCGGTGGACCACGTCGACGGTTGGCAAGAGATCGCCTTCCCCATGGTGGTCGGCCCACGCTTCAACCCCGTGGGTTACGAGAACGGCATCGGCGCCAAGGGTTACGCCCCGGACGGGGGCACGCGCCAGCCCACCGAGGTCACCTACCTAGGGGACCGCGAAGTGGCCAAGCGCAGCGGCCACGACATCTCCCTGAGCGTGCAGCTCGACGCAGGACTTGGGGTGGAGAGCATCGTCTGCCCGAGTCACCGGGTGAACGTCAAGGAGAACGCCACTGGCGCAGAGATTGAGCTCGCCCAGGAAGACAGCCTGCCGAACGCCGACTTCCTGTTGCGCTGGAAGATCGCCGGCGACGGCCTGCGCACGGGGCTTGTGGCCCAGGGCGAACATGCCCTCCTCACCCTCTACCCCCCCACGGATCTCCTGAGCCTTCCGAGGCGTCCCATGGAGCACGTCTTCGTCGTCGACACCTCGGGCTCCATGGGCGGCGAACCACTCGCCATCGTGCGCGCCGCCATGCTCACCGCCCTCGGCCAGATGAACGCGTCCGACACGTTCCACATCATGGACTTCTCGAACGCGGTCGGCACCCTCGACCCAGACCCCCTGCCCGCGACGAAGAAGAACATCGCCCGTGCGAATCGCTACATCAAAGGTCTCAACGCCGGCGGCGGAACGTACATGCTGCCCGCCATGGAGTCCGCGCTCGCGCGCCCCTACGACGGTGAACGCCCGCGGGTGATCACGTTCTTCACCGACGGTTACATCGGCAACGAGAACGAGGTCCTCAGCGCCATCCAAACCCGCACCGCCGATGCGCGCATCTTCTCCTTCGGCATCGGCTCGAGCCCGAACCGATGGCTCATGGCCGAGATGGCCAAGCAGTCCGATGGTGCTGAGGCCTACATCGGCCTCGGTGAGAACCCGGAGCGCGCCGTTCGGGCCTACTTCGACCGCGTCTCCCACCCCGCCGTGGATTCCCTGAGCATTCGTTTCGAAGGCACCGGCGCGGAGTGCGCGATCGAGGTTCCCAAGACCCTCTTCGCCGGCAGGCCGCTGACTTTGCCCTTCGAACTGAAAGGCAACGGGTCCGACGTCACCGCGATCGTGACCGGCCGCGTCAACGGCGCCGTCCGCGAGCTCGCCAGGGTCTCCAACGACGCCGCCCAGGAGACGGAGACGCCCATCCTCGCCAAGGTCTGGGCCCGCGCGCGCCTGGCGCAGCTGGCCGCCGAGATGCGGATCCTGCCCCAGGAAGAAGGCACGGCACTCGCCGCCGACATGACCGCCCTCGCCCTGGAGCACGGCCTCGTCTCCGCCTTGACCTCCTTCGTCTGCGTCGACTCGGCCGCCCCCGTGACCGAAGGCGGGGACCCGACCCAGGTCGACGTCGCCGTCCCGCTTCCCGCTGGCATGAACACGGGCGAAGCCGACGATTCGAAGCCCCAATAGCTCGATTCGAAGGCCCCGCGGCCCCAAGCTAGAAAGAAGGGGAGCCCCACGCGATCACGCCGCGTGGGGCTCCCCTTTCAGTGGGATCCGTGAGGGACCCGTAGCAGCTAGGGACCCGTAGCAGCTAGGGACCCGGATCAGCTAGGGACTCGGATTAGCTACTGAAAGTCAATCTGGATGCCATCGGTGAAGTTGGACCCAAGGCCCACCCCGTCGCGGTGCCATGCCTGGAAGTACCAGGTCTGCCCGGCCAGGACCGGGACCGTGCCGTTGCCCTGGGGCACGGCGGTGAGGTCGAGCGCGAGGGAGAACGTTCCCGCCCCGCCCGTACTGAGGATCTGCCCGGGCCCCGAGTAACGTCCGATCGCGCCGCCGAGACAGATGTTGCCGTTGCTCGTCCCGCCAGCGTTGGGCACGAAGCCCGACGTCATCGACGTCACGAAGATGCCGAACTGATTGCTCGGCAGGTTACTGGCCGTGATGGTCATGTTGTTCGAAGCTGCGCTATCGAAACCGACCGCGGACATGACCCCGATGCTGCCGCTCGAGTTCGGGTTGGCCATGCAGTAGTTCGTTCCAACGGGACCACCCTGGGACGCCACTTGAACCGAGATCTCCCCCTCGATGTTGATCGATACCGTGTCCTCCATCGTGATGATAGAGCCGTCGATAACGCTGAGGGAGCAGAACGCCCCCGTGCCACCGCCGGTGTAGAGCGCCGCGTAGAGCGTGTCGTTCGACCAATCGAAGTCGATTCCCTGCGCGAAGTTGGTGGCAAGGCCGTGCCCGCCGATGAATGTGCCGGCTCCGGTCACGGAATCCACCGAGTAAAGGGCGTCGTCCGAGATCGTCGTGCAGTAGATGTTGCCTTGGCTATCGCAGGCCACGTCAATGACGGTCACTGCGCCGATGGTCCCGAGCAACGTGAAGTTCCCGGTAGTCACATCACCGGACCAGATCTCCGCCCCGGTTGTCCCCGTGCCCACCGCGTACCAAGTCCCATCCGGCGCGGACGTAAGCCCGTTCGTGAAGTCGAGCGGCAAGGTCGAAACACCGAGGCTCAGAAAGTCCCCCGTGGCGATGTCGATCGTTCCGTACTCGGACGTGTCATCGTCGATGGCCCAAAGGGTCGTCGCGGAGGGGTCATAGTCGATCGCGAAGATCGCCGATGGGGTGCCGATGTCAGCGCCATCCACGTAGGACGCCACGAAAGTGGACGTGTTGGAAGTGAAAAGGCGATCGGTACCGCGGAGGTTGATCCCCGTGATAGGGGACTGCGCGGACGCGGCCGCCGTCATGCCAAAGGCGGCGGCTAAGAGGAGCGAGTTCTTGGCGTTCATGAGCGAATTAGGTTCAGGTCGAATTGCTGGGCAAAGTGCCCGTGATGCAGCCTAGGCGATTCCGGAGAAATCGAGCGCTTCCCTGGCCGCCGAAGCTTCGTTTCGATCGATCCATTCAAAACCCGAACCAACGCCCTGCCTCTTCCAAGTCACGCCGCCATGGCCGGCAAGGAGGGTCGAAGGCGGCATTTCAGGATTGGGGCCACTTGGCGAGCGCGACTCCAAGCGGTGCGCCGGGGTTCGCGGTCTGTGGCGCGGGCCCGTGGAGACGCCCGGGGGCACAAGCCCCGCCCAGCGATCCAGGCCTTGGACCACTCGAACACCGCGGCCCGAAAGCGCCCCGCCCCTGGGGGTTGCCGGCCTTCGGGAGGCACTCGTCTCCCCCAACGAATCAGGGCCTGCGCAACGAGAGCGGATGCTCACGTCGCACCTGTCTCTTATACACATCTCCGAGCCCACGAGACTAGGCATGATCTC
>CAJXRJ010000573.1 GCA_913058555.1 uncultured bacterium | reverse complement strand
GTCCGGGATGTCGTCCCCGACGATCCGAAGCTGCGGGCGTCCGCTGGCGCTTTCACGGCGCTTGAGATCGACGCACCGGCACCACGCCACGCGGTACAGCCACGTTCCGAAGCTGCCCTTCTCCGGGTCGAACGCTCCCCGGTCGAGGCGCTGCAGCACGTACAGCACGAGGTCTTGGTAGCGGTCCTCGCGGGCGCCCTGATCGGACTCAAAATGCCCGATACAGTGGTAGAGCAGAGCCTTGTAGCTTTCCAGGAAGGCCGTGACTGCGGCTTCGCTACGGGCCCGCAGGCCTTCGATAAGAGTGAGGTCGTCCACAGCGGTGTGGAGGGCCGCCGTCCTTGATCCTGCGTGCTCCCCCAGACGGCAGGGATACGGCACGGCCTAGGGTGATGCAACGGGCACCATGAGATCGCTCGGGGAGGTTCTTATGGGCGGTGTAAGATGTTGCGGGGAAGGGGTTTGCGGGCCTGAGGGGGCGCGCGGGTGCCGTGGAATTACCGCCAGCCCTGAATCATCCCGTCCGGGCGACTTCTCCCGCATATCGGCCCTCGCGGCTATCCGCTCAGGTCCTCGGCCACTAATATCTTTCGCCCGAACCGCAGGGGAAGGCCCAATTCGCGGAGGCGCTAAGGGGCCGTCGATTGCCCTTCAGGGCCCCCCGACAGTCCTTCGCATCCCTAAGGCCTCCGGCCCTCTCCTGAATCTCCCGTCCGGGTGATACCCCGGCCCAACTCCATACCGCCCTCCAATCGGAGGGCCGTTCCCCATGAAGGAAGTCGTCATCGTCAGCGCGACCCGTTCTCCGATCGGCAAATTCCAAGGCGGCCTGTCCTCCTTCCGCGCCCCCGAGCTCGGCGGGATGGCCATTGCCGAGGCGATCCGCCGTGCGGGAATCGAAGCGTCGGACGTGGAAGAGGTCATCATGGGCAACGTGCTCCAGGCCGGCCTCGGACAAAATCCCGCGCGCCAGGCTGCGCGCCACGCGGGTGTTCCGGACGAGGTCGGCAGCGTCACGATCAACAAGGTGTGCGGGTCCGGGCTGAAGTCCGTGATGCTTGCGGCCCAGGCGATCCGCGCCGGGGACGCCGACTGCCTCGTGGCCGGCGGCTTCGAGTCGATGACCAATGCCCCGTATCTCCTGCCCGACGCCCGGGCAGGCATGCGCCTTGGCCATAGCCAAGTCGTTGATTCGATGGTCCACGACGGCCTCTGGGATATCTACAACGACTTCCACATGGGCATGACCGGCGAGAAAGTCGCGAACGAACTCGACGTGTCGCGCTCGGCCCAGGACGAGTTCGCCGCGAACAGTCATCAGAAGGCCATCGCGGCGCGCGACGCTGGCCGCTTCGACAAGGAGCGCTTCGACATTCAGATCAAGCCGCGCAAGGGCGATCCCTTCAACTTCAACACGGACGAGACGATTCGCGACGGCACGACGATGGAGTCCCTCGCGAAGATGCGCCCGGCCTTCGCGAAGGACGGTTCCGTCACCGCCGCCAACGCGTCCGCGATCAACGACGGCTCCTCGGCCCTGGTCGTCACGTCGCGCGAGTTCGCCGATGCGAAGGGCCTGAAGCCCTTGGCCCGCGTGACGCAGTACGCCACCGGGGGCTGCGCCCCTGAATGGGTCATGATGGCCCCCGAGAAGTCGATCACGAAGTGCGCGGTCAAAGCCGGCATGAAGGCAACCGACTTCGACCTTCACGAAATCAACGAGGCTTTCTCCGCGGCTGCGGTAGCCCTCACTCGCAAGCTTGAGCTGGACCCGGAGCGAGTCAACGTCAACGGTGGCGCGGTGGCCCTTGGTCACCCGATTGGCGCTTCCGGCGCCCGCATCCTGGTGACGCTGCTGCACGCCATGGAGCAGCGCGACGCCGGGACCGGCATGGCCTCCCTTTGCCTCGGCGGCGGCAACGCCGTCTCCCTCAGCGTCGAGCGCCTCTAATCGTTCACGAGGAATAACGAAGATGACCCAAGCAGATCTCTATCAGAAAGTCGCCGTTGTGGGTGCAGGCACCATGGGCAACGGGATTGCCCAGGTCTTTGCGTCCTGTGGCAGCGATGTGATGCTCGTGGACCTCAACGCCGACGCCCTGGATCGTGGTGTCGCTGCGATCGAGAAGAGCCTGGCGCGCGTCGTCAAGAAAGAGCGCATGACCCAGGCCGATGCGGACGCGACGATGGCGCGGATCTCGAAGTCCACGTCCCTCGGCGACCTCACTGACCGCGAGCTCGTCGTGGAGGCCGTCTCGGAGCGCTTCGAGATCAAGTCGAGCGTCTTCAAGACCCTCGACGAAGTGACGCCGAAGGACGCGATCCTCAGCACCAACACTTCGTCGATCTCCATCACCGAGATCGCCGCCGTCACCAACCGACCGGACAAGGTCATCGGCATGCACTTCATGAACCCCGTGCCGGTCATGAAGCTGGTCGAGGTCATCCGCGGCCACGAAACCAGCGACGAAACGACCGACTCCGTCATGCGGGCGAGCCGCGCCCTGGGCAAGGAGCCGGTGGAAGCGAACGATTACCCCGGATTCGTTTCGAACCGGGTGTTGATGCCGATGATCAACGAGGCGGTGTTCTGTCTCATGGAGGGCGTCGCCACCCGCGAGGGGATCGACACCGTGATGAAGCTCGGGATGGCGCACCCAATGGGGCCGCTGGCCCTGGCGGATCTCATTGGCCTCGACGTGTGCCTGGACATCCTCGAGGTCCTTCACAAGGGACTTGGAGACGACAAATATCGTCCATGCCCCCTTCTCCGTCGAATGGTGGCTGCGGGCTGCCTCGGCCGAAAGAGCGGCAAAGGTTTCTACGACTACGGCGACTAGTCGCAATGCGCCCTGTGGGCCCCCAGGTCGCTCCCTGGGGCCCGTCAGGGGTGCCCCGGTCAGTGCCCTGCGACCCGTCGTCCGGCTTACTCCGGATCTTCGGCACCGACATCCAGCTTCGAGCCCCACCAACCGACCTACATTGGGGGCGCGCCCTTTCCCGGCAGGCGCCCCTTCGACGAGACCCCAAAACGATCCCATGACCGTCACCGATCCCCAAACCTCCGGCGTCCAAGCAGCCGGCGAGGGCTGCCTGCACTTCGAGCTCGGAGAAGAGCTGAGCCTCGTCCAGGACGAGGCACGAAAGTTCGCGGACGATGTTCTGCTGCCCCTGGCGACCAAGCACGACCGCGAGGAGTCCATCTCCGACGACGTGTACCGCCAGATCGGCGAGCTTGGCTTCTGGGGTCTTACGATCCCCGAGGAGTTCGGCGGCGCCGGCTTCAACAACCAAGCGCTTGCGGTGGTCCTCGAGGAGCTCAACCGCGCTTGCGCGGCGACAGGTGTCGCGGTCTCCGTGCACAACTCTCTGCTCTGCGCACCGTTGATGAAGTTTGGCACCGACGAGCAGAAGGCTCGCTGGCTGCCGAAGCTTGCCACCGGCGAAGCGCTGGGTGCGTACTCACTCTCTGAGGCCGGATCCGGTTCTGACGCGGCGGCTCTCTCCGCTTCGGCCACGCGGGATGGCGATGAGTGGGTGCTCAACGGCACCAAGCTCTGGGTGACCTCGGGCGACCGCGCGGGGCTCATCCTCGTGTACATGCGCACCAACCCCGATGCTCCCAAGGCTAAGGGGATCACCGCCTTCTTGGTTCCGGGCGACGCGCCAGGCCTGAAGGTCGGCAAGCACGAGAAGAAGACCGGTATCCGCGGCTCCGCCACTGTCGAACTCATCCTCGATGGCGTGCGCCTGGGCGCCGGCGATATCCTCGGCGAAGTCGATCGCGGCTTCCCGGTGGCCATGGACACCCTCGCGGGCGGTCGCATCGGCATCGCGAGCCAGGCCGTCGGCATCGGCCAAGCCTGCCTCGACGCTTCCATCAAGTACGCCATGGAGCGCGAGCAGTTCGGCAAGCCCATCGGCCACTTTCAGTCCATCCAACACAAGATCGCGGACATGTCGACGAAGCTCGAGGCTTCGCGTCTGCTGGTCCGCAGGGCGGCCTGGCTGCGTGACGCGGGCATGGAATGCAACCGTGCGGCCTCCGAGGCGAAGCTGTTCGCGTCCCAGTCAGCCAACTACTGCGCCGACGAAGCGCTGCAGATCCACGGCGGCGCTGGCTACACCGACCACTTCCACGTGGAGCGTCTCTTCCGGGATGCGCGCATCACCGAGATCTACGAAGGCGCCACGGACATCCAGCGACTCGTGATCGCACGTTCTCTCCTTCGCTGATCTCCTTCGCCGCTTCTTTTCGCTGGGGACGACACCCATGCCGAACGGGCTTTGTCCCCGCCGGCGTCGTTCCTTCCCGCACTGACTCTCCACCCTTTTTCGTCTCCGATGAGCGCGAGCCCTGACGCAGAGATCCTCAACATCGACGAAGCCGCAGCGCTTCTCGGAGTGAGCGCAAAGACCTTCAACAAGGTGCTGCACTCCGAGGAAATCCCCGCCCGCAAGATCGGGCGCGAGTGGAAATTCTCGCGGCAGGCCCTGATCGACTGGGTCGGTCGTGGCCTTTCCACTGATTACTACCGTGAAGATCGGGGTCGGCTATCCAAGCAGGCATCCGCTTCCCCCGAGTTCACGGACGCTTAGTCGTCCCTAGACGCCCCCAACACACCTTCAGCCATGACTGACGTCGCTCCCAACCCGGCCCAGCACGACCTGGGCCATGCCGGCTACGAGCTGCCGCCGATCCGTCACGCCTTTGACCTGACGGAAGAGCAGACGATGGTGCGCGAGATGGTCGCGGACTTCGCCAAGAACGAGCTCGAGCCACAGGCTCACGACATCGACGAGAACCACCGTTTCCCGAAGGAGACGTGGGACAAGATCGTGGAGCTCGGCCTGCCCGGCATCCCGTTCCCCGAGGACATGGGCGGTTCCGATGGCGGCACCCTCAGCTACATCATCGCCGTCGAGGAGATGGCGAAGGTCCTGTCTCTTATACACATCTCCGAGCCCACGAGACTAGGCATGATCTCG
>CAJXRJ010000572.1 GCA_913058555.1 uncultured bacterium | reverse complement strand
AGGACTGGGGCGGAAGAAGTCCTTCGCCCTACGGCAATGGAGAACGAGCCGTCGAACAGGAGTGGAGTCGATTGGTGCCGGCTGCCTGATTAGCACTTGGCCTAGGACGTCATGGAACCCAGGATGAGGAGCCAGCTTGATCTTGTTGCGTTGGAAGGCCGGGCGGTCCTTGTCATGCCTGACGTTGGCCTTGCGAACTCTCCGGCGTCGTACTCGGCGGTCACCGCCGCCACGCTGCCCTACGGGAACACCATTCGACTTGCCGATCTCGACGGCGACAACGACCAGGACGTCCTCGTCGTGACTCAACTGAGCCCGGAGGTTTCTTGGTTCGAGAACCTCGGTGGTGGCGGCTCACTCGGTACGCAGCAGCCCCTCACCCCGCCGGCGAACGTGATCGGTGGCGACGTCAGCGATCTCGATGGCGACGGCGACCTGGACGTGGCCGTACTGGCCTTCGCCGGCGCGTATGCCCTCGACGGCGATGGCCTCGGCGGGTTCTCACCGCCCCGCCTCCTGGCCTCCTTGAATCTCTTCCCCGTGGGTGGCGGGTGGAACATTGAGTGTGGATACCTGGATCTCGACGGAGATGACGATGTCGCCTTCACCAATGCCGCAGGCATATGGTGGACCGAGAACAGCGGAGCCGGGATCTTCGGGCCTGCAGAGCTTCTCACCGTAGGGCTCGCGGGTCACAGGCGACTCGAGCTCATCGATATGGACGGCGACGGTGATCGCGACATCCTGACGGCCGGGGGCGATCCCAATCTCAAGTCCCTCAGCACGAGTCAGAACCTCGCCATTCCGGACGCCGGCCACGATTGTACGGGGGCCGTCCAGGTCTTCTCGCCGCAGGCCGCAGGCATTGACACGGCGACCGGCAATCCCTTGAGCTTGCCCTGGGCGTGCGCGGGGAGCTCCGTGGGCGCTGACTTCTGGTACGCATACCAGGTCCTCCCCGGCTCCGCAGCATTCGGCGTGGACCTGACGGGACCGTTCGCAACGGCCCTCGAGGTCTTCGAAGGCACCTGCGGCGGGCTCAACCTCGTCGCCTGTGACTCTGGCAATAGAGCAAGCGAAGTGTTCGTGGACCCCGCCACCCCCGGGCAAACCTACCTCGTCCGTGTGGGTCAGACGACGACCGTGGACGGCTACGGCATTGTGCACTTCACGGATCCGGGGCCACCACCGGCCCCGTGCTTCGACAACCCAAGTTTCGAGACCGGCGACCTCACCGGCTGGACAGCGGTCAATATCCCGAGTCCCTTCATCCCCCTCGGGGTTTCGGCGCCCGGAGTCGATCCAGGCTTTGGGCTATTCCCCACCGACACATCCGACGGCGGCTTCGCTTTCCGCACGGGATTCGACGGCCCCGGGCCAGGGACCATTGAGTTATCCCAGACGATTGCCGTGGTCCCGGATGTGGCGCCGATGACGTTCAACTACCGCGCGGGATGGACGATCCTCGATCCGACAGCGATGCTCGACCGAACGTTCAAGGTCGTCGTTCACGACGCGTCCACCGGAGCGATTCTGCAATCCGACCTGCTCCTCACCGCTGCGGCCCAGACCACCAACTTCGATACGGGTTGGCTCCTGGGAGAGATCGACCTCTCTGGCTTCATCGGCCAGGAGGTTCGACTCGCCTTCGAGTGGTACATCCCTGAGAACAACACGGGCCCCGCACACTTTCAGCTCGACAACTTCCTCTGCGCTAATGTGCCGGACCCAGGCACGGGCATTGGCAGCGCCTACTGCTCCACAAGGCTGAATGCGAGCGGCCGGCTGGGTGAGATTCACGCTGACGGCAGCCTGTTCGCATCCGACAACAACCTGACGCTCTTCGTCTCCAACGTGCCGCAGAACCAAACGGGCATCTTCGTCACGTCCCAGACCCAGGACTTTGTCTGGCTTGCGGGCGGAACCAGCAACGGTCACGTTTGCGTCGGTGGTTCCATTGGACGCTTCGGAGCCATTCGGAATTCGGGCCCCGCCGGCGCCTACACGCTCACCGTCGACCTCACGGCGATCCCACAGGGCAACGGGCAGATGAGCGCCCTCGCCGGGCAGACCTGGAACTTCCAGTCTTGGTTCCGCGACCCAATGGGCGCCGGCTCGAACTTCACAAACGGCGTCGCGGTGACGCTTCAGTGATCGCGGGACCCGGCGCTCCCTGAACCGCGATCACCCCGAAGCCTCAAGCGCTTCCAGGTGCGTCTCCCATTGCACCTGGTCATTGTGCGAATGGGTGAACCCGATCGAGCGCTCGTGGGCCACCGTCGCCCGGGAACGGTGGGCCACGATGTAGGTCCGGCGCCAACAATCGCTGGGGTTGCCCCCCGAGCCGTGGACAATGCGCTCATTGTGCACCGTGATGTCGCCGCGGCGCACGGGGAGGGCGATGGGCACTTCGCCGGACTCAAGGGCCACAGACAGGGCATGGGTCTCGTCGCGTGTGCCCTTGCGTCCCCTGAGGATCGGCTTGTGCGGCCGAAGGGCGGGTTCCAGGTGAGTGCCGGGAACGACGTGCAGGCAACCATTCTCGAGGGTCGCGTCATCCAGCGCGAGCGAACAAGTGGTCGTTCTCGTATCCGGGGTCCCGGTCGGCCAGTAGCCAAGATCTTGGTGCCACGCAAAGACGGCGCCGTCCTTGCCTGGTTTCTTCGATAGGTGCTGATCGTAGTCGAGCGTCGCGTCGTCACCGATGAGCTGCCGCGCAACGCTCTCCGCCCGACGCTCGAACACGTTGCCGGCCAGGGACGGGTCGTACACACGCGGCAGGACACAGTTGACCATGTTGAACTCGTCGAATGGGCGGGAGTAGGGACCGCTCATGTCGCACAGGTCACGCCCCATCCCTTGGACCGCGCCGCTCTTGAAGCGCTCGAAGGTCACCTCGAGCGGCCGGAGCTCTTCCTCGAGAAGGAACCTGTGGAGCACCACATAACCCCCGCTGTGAAACGCCTCAGTCTGCTCCGGCGTGAGACGATACTCGTCGCCGTCGATCCCGCTCGTCATGCCCATGGGTGTGACGATACCGTACCTTGGGCCCACCCATAAGAGCCAGGGCACCGTGAACTGAGAGGACCACCCATGGCCAGACCCAAAGATCCGACAGACGCCATCCGCCAACAAGCCGCCGCGTTCCCCGAGGTGATCAAAGGAACGTCCTGCAATCAGAGCAGCTTCAAGGCGGGCAAAGGCACCTTCCTGTTCATCGGACCTGGACGCAAGGGCCAAGGGTCCAAGGCGATGTTCAAACTGAGCGCCTCCATCCCCCAGGCACAAGAGCTGGCCGAAGAGGACCCGGAGCGATTCGAGGTGGGCTCAACGAACTGGGTCACCGCCCGCTTTACAGCGGAGGCTCCCCTGCCCAAACGAATCTGGGGCAAGTGGCTGAAGGAGTCCTACCACTTGACCATTGCTGCGGCTGGAAAAGGGAAGTGAGCCCCGGCGCTGCACTGCGGCCGCCGGCGCAGGGGGTTCGAAGCCATCGACCGAAGTTCCGTCCAGGTGGCGAGGATTGAGGTCGCGGGCTACCGTCGAGACCATGTCGACCAGATCACTCGCATCCCTCGCCCGCCCGATCCTCCGCACCGCCGCGCTCGTCTCGCTCTCCGCTGGGATCTCTGCCTCCATCGTTCTTCACAGGATCGATCAATCCACGGAAGCGCGCTCCCCCACTGAGCCCGAAACCCCAGAGCCCAAAACCGCTGAAACGCTCCGCGCCAAGTGCGTCGAGGTGGTCAATGAGAAAGGCGAAGTCTGCGTACGCCTCCTCGGGGGCCCCCATGGTGGCGTGGTCGAGTGGCGACGCCCGGGCCGAATGGTCAATGGCGACGAAAAGCCGATCTTCGCCCACCTCGGCTCCTACTTCCCGGGCTACGCCGACTTTGGATTCATGGACCCAACGGGCGATAGCACGGTGAGCCTCTCCATGTCGATCGGCGGCATGCCACAGTCCGGAGCCCTGACAATGACCGGACTCAACGGCAAACAAGCCTTGCTCGTCGACACCTGGCCGCTGCGCCCAACCGTCACCATCAGCAATCCAGGCGACGGCGCAGCCAAGTTCCAGAAGTAGAAGGCGAGACCGTGCCCGGCGCCAAGCCGACGCCTAAGCCTTCTCCTCAGGCCAGACTCCAACGGCCGGCGTGGCGCGGACCGACCCCGTGAACGGCTAGCGCCGACGCCTTGGGCGGGTGTGACGGCTGGCGCGTTCGCGGCGGCGTTCGGCCAGGTCTTCGATGTCGAGGTCGGCGAACCCATCGAAGCGCGTGCGGGGGAGGCGCATGCCGATGCGGTGCTCGACGGCGCGGAGGTCGTCGAGGTCGCCTTCGGAGATGAAGGTGAGAGCGACGCCGGAGCGTTCCGCACGGCCGGTGCGGCCGATGCGGTGGACGTAGGTGTCGGGGTCCGTGGGGATGTCGTAGTTGATGACGTGGCTGACGGCTTCCACGTCAAGGCCACGGGAGGCGAGGTCGGTGGCCACTAAGACTTCCACTTCGCCGGACTTGAAGCGCTCGAGGGCGCGGGTCCGGGCCCCTTGTTTCTTGTCGCCGTGCAGGAGTTCGGCGGAGCCGCCGCGCTTTTGCAGGGCGAAGGACACGGCCTTGGCGCGCTGCTTCGTGCGCACGAAAACGATGGCGGAGCGGAACTCTTCGGTGGCGAGGACGGCCTTGAGGAGCTTCATCTTGGCGGAGCCACGCACGAGGATGGCCGAGTGATCGATGGTCTCGGCGGGCATCGTGTGGCCGAGGTCGAGGATCTCGGGTGCACGCAGGTGGCGCTGGGCCAGGGCCTGGAGCTCGGGGGGCATGGTGGCGGAGAACATCAGCGTCTGACGCTCGACCGGCACGCGCTCGAGGATCCGCCGCACGTCGGGGAGGAAACCCATGTCCACCATGCGGTCGGCTTCGTCGAGGACGAGGACCTGCACGGAACTGAGATCGACCAGGCCGCCGCGGACGAGGTCCAGGAGCCTGCCGGTGCTGGCC
>CAJXRJ010000571.1 GCA_913058555.1 uncultured bacterium | reverse complement strand
GGGATCGTCCCGCCACTGGCACCGCTACGAGCGCGCCTACCTGCTGCTCGCGGCCCTGGCGACGCCCCTCGTGCTCTCCGTGCACTCGGTCGTTTCCTTCGACTTCGCCGTGTCGCAGGTGCCTGGTTGGCACACCACCATCTTCCCGCCGTACTTCGTCGCGGGCGCCATCTTCAGTGGCTTCGCGATGGTGCTGACGCTGATGGTTCCGGCGCGCCAGTTCTTCGGTCTGAAGCACATCATCACGATGCGCCACATCGATGTGATGTGCCGGATCCTGATGGCCACCGGCATGCTGGTGGGCTACGCCTACGCCGTCGAGTTCTTCATCGCCTGGTACAGCGGCGTGCAGTACGAGAGCTTCGCTTTCGTCAACCGCGCGTTCGGCAACTACTGGTGGGCGTATTGGATCATGGTGTCCTGCAACGTGATCTTCCCCCAGATCTTCTGGAGCAAGAAGATGCGCGGCAACCTTTGGGTGGTGATGCTCGTGTCGATCACGACCAACATCGGCATGTGGTTCGAGCGCTTCGTGATCACCGTGACCTCGCTCTCCCGGGACTTCGTTCCGTCCAGCTGGGGCTACTTCAGCCCGACCTGGGTCGACATGACCATGTTCCTGGGCAGCTTCGGTCTGTTCTTCACTCTGTTCCTTCTCTTCCTCCGCTTCCTGCCCACGGTGGCCATGGCCGAAGTCAAATCGATCATGCCCCAGGCGCACGCCCACGGGTTCCAAGCGGATGACCACGGAAAGGACCACGGCTCGGCGCCCGCCGGCGGTGGACCCTCCACGGCCCCGGCTGACCGTCAACCTTCCTGATCGATCGCCATGTCTGACTCGAACCCACAAGAGAAGATCCACGGCGTCGTCGGCTACTACACCGATGTCGATTCCGTGATGGAGGCTTCCCGGCGCGTCCGGGACGCGGGCTACAAGCGTTGGGACAGCTACACGCCGTTCCCTGTCCACGGCATCGATGATGCCATGGGCATCAAGCCGACGATCCTGCCCTGGATTGTGCTGTGCATGGGTCTCACGGGCCTCGGCGCCGGTCTGCTGCTGCAGTGGTACACGAACGCGTATGACTACGTGTTCCTGATCAGTGGCAAGCCCGACTGGAGCCTCCCGGCCAACATCCCTGTCACCTTTGAGATGGTCATCGCGTTCTCCGCGTTCACGACCTTCTTCGGGATGCTGGCGCTGAACAAGCTCCCGCACCTCTCGAACCCCCTCCACAAGCTGGAGCGGTTCAAGCGGGTGACGAACGACCGCTTCGCCATCTGTGTCGAGGCAGCTGACGCTAACTTCGACGCGACCCGCGTGCGCTCGATCCTTTCGGGCGCCAACGCTGAGGCCGTCGAGGACTGCCCCGTGGACACGTCCCGGGCGGCACTTCCGCTCTGGCTCCACGGCGTCGCAGCGATCGCGACCTGCCTCACATTCATTCCCCTCGCCACCGCGTTCAAGGGCCGCTTTGCCACTTCGGAGAAGCCGCGCCTGCACGTCTGGCCAGACATGGACTGGCAGCGCAAGCGCAAGACCCAGACGGAATGGGAGATGTTCCCCGACGGGCGCGCCATGCGCTTGCCGGTGGAGGGCACGGTCGCCCAGGGCGAGCTTCGCGATGACTTCGAGTTCTACTACGGCGTCGCCCAGGACAGCAGCGTTCCGGCCGGCGTCACGTACGACTCGGGCACCATGGGGATGAAGGATGGCCAGGCCCAATACAGCTGGCTCGCCAACTATCCGTCGAAGGCGCCGGCCACCGCCGAGCTCCTCGAGCGTGGCCAGCAGCGCTACGGCATCTACTGTGCGGTTTGCCACGGTGACGTGGGCAACGGCATGGGCTCGGTGGCCCTCCGGGCCAACGAGATCAACGCGCTGGCGACCGGATGGGTCCAGCCGAAGTCGCTCTACTCGGACAACGCCAAGGCGTACTCCAACGGCGAGCTCTACCACATCGTGACCCACGGCATCAGCACCATGAAGGGCTACGGAGCCCAGGTGAAGCCTGCGGATCGATGGGCGATCGTCGCCTACGTTCGTGCGCTGCAGAAGACGCAGGGTCTGAAGCCCAACGACGATCGTCTCGACGGCATCGAACTGAAGCCCGCCCCGACGATCAAAGACGTGCGCGTATCCGAGGCTCCCTCGGACGCACGCTGATCACCGCATTCGCCTCATCGATTCGGATCCCTTCCAACAACCGGACCCCCGCAACGTGCAGCACGGCATAGCTCAACTTCCCCAGCGCGACCAGGTGATCGCGCGCGACCTCGCGAAGCCCGCGGGCGTAGGCCTTGTGGTCGGCGCTATCGGACTCGGCCTCACGGCCGTCCTCGGCTTCGCCGCGAAGGACCACATGCTTCACTTCGGGCACTCGATGCTCGTCGCGATCATGTTCTTCCTGTCGATCTGCCTCGGCGCCCTGTTCTTCACGCTGCTCCAGCACGTGACGAGCGCGGGTTGGTCCGTGGCGGTCCGGCGCGTGGCTGAGGCCATGACCGGCGCCCTGATGTTCCTCTTCCCGCTAGTGCTCGGATTCATCGGGATCCCGGTGCTGTTCGAGATGTCCTACATCTACGACTGGGCGGACCCCAAGTTCGCCCATGGCAGCGAGCTGATCGAAGGCAAGCTCGGATACCTCAACGGTGTCTTCCTTGTCGTTCGGATCGTCCTCTACTTCGCCATCTGGATCGGCGTCTCACGATTCTTCGTGGGTCAGTCCCGCGCCCAAGACGACGACCAGGACCCCGCGCGGACCATCAAGATGCAGCGGCGCAGCGGCGTGGCGATCATCCTGTTCGGTTTGGCCACGACCTTCGCGGCCTTCGACTTCATGATGAGCCTGAACGCCGAGTGGTTCTCCACCATGTACGGCGTCTACATCTTCGCTGGCGCGTTCTGGTCCTCCCTTGCGACCTTGGCTCTGGCCACGATGTGGCTTGAGAAGCGCGGCCAGCTCCAGGGTGTGGTCACCGTCGAGCACTACCACGACATCGGCAAGCTGATGTTCGCGTTCACCTTCTTCTGGAGCTACGTCGCGTTCAGCCAGATCATGCTGTACTGGTACGCCGACATCCCGGAGGAGACCCATTGGTTCCACTACCGGATCTGGGGCGCCTGGAACGGCTTCTCGATCCTCCTGATGGTGGGCCACTTCATCATCCCGATGCTCGGTCTCCTGTCGCGCCACGTGAAGCGGCGCCGGAACGTGCTCGCCGCCTGGTGCGTGTATGTCCTCGTGTTCCACTTCGTGGACCTGTACTGGAACATCATGCCGGAGATGGCGAACGGCATCGGTGGCGGCGACCCCGCGGTCGTCGGCCCTGCCTTCAGCCCGATGGACCTGACCGCGATGCTCGGCGTCGGCGGCGTGTTCATCTTCGGCTTCCTCAAGTCCCTCGACGGAAAGCCGGTCCTCGCCATTGGCGACCCGCGCCTCCCCGAGTCCCTCGCTTTCGAGAACGTCTGATCCTCTAAGAGCACCCATGAGCTCCCACAACGAAGAAGGCGCAGTCCACGAGCGCGAGATTGAAGAGGACGTGATGAACGTCCCGCTCATCGCGTGGCTCGGGACCGTCTCGACGATCCTGATCACCGTGTCGGTCCTCCTCCTGATCGGCGTGTACTACCTGACGCTGAGTCAAGAGACCGCGCTCCGGCACAAAGAGGCCGATGCGCGCATCACCGACATCGAGGCCCAGCGGGCGATCGATGCGATGTTGATCGAGGGGTACTACCAGACCCCCGATACCGAAGACGCGGAGGGCAATCCGACGCGTGGCACCGCCACGATGCCCATCGAGATTGGGATGCAAGACGTGGTCAAGGAAGCCGCTAACAAGCCCAAGTAGGACGAGCCGCCGCACCTTCCCGATAGCCGAATCGGAATCGTCTCCCCATGCGCGAAGTACCGCATGGAAATGCCGATTCAAGAACCGATAAGCCTTCCCGAGCGAACCACCAAACAGAGCCTCACCCTTCCTCCAATGAACTCCGTACGACGATTCCTGATAGTCACTGCCGCCGCGGGTCAGCTCGCCCTGGCGTTGGCTACGGGTGCGTCCGCGCAGATCGCTGGGGGAGTCATCGACGAGCTCGAGGGCGTGGACGTCGAACAGCACCTCGAGGCCCAGCTGCCGCTGACGGCGGAGTTTGTGGCCCATACGGGGAATGCACAGACCCTGGCCCAGTCCTTCGGGACGCTGCCGGTGATCCTGACGCTCAACTACGTGGACTGCCCCCAGCTTTGCAGCCTTCAGCTCGCGCGTCTGGCGGAGACCATGGCCGCCATCGACCTGGAGCTAGGCATCGACTACCGGGTGGTCACGGTCAGCATCGACCCCAAGGACACCCCGGAACGCACGGCACCGATGCAGTCCCGCTACGTGGGGGACTACCTCGACATCTCAAAGAAGGCGGGCAAGGTCCGTGACCTCGAGTCGGCCAAGGCGGGCTGGACCATCCTTTCGGGGACGAAGGAAGAGATCGACCGCGTGGCCGAGACCGTCGGCTTCGGCTACCGCTGGGTCCAAGGTCAAAACGAATACGCACACCAGGCGACGAACATCCTCTGTTCGCCTGAGGGCGTCGTGTCGCGCTACCTCCCCGGAGTAAGCATCGACATGTCTGCCACCTTGCGGCTGTCCCTCGTGGACGCCGCCAATGGAAAGATCGGGACTCTGTACGACCGCATCTTTCTGAACTGCTTCATCTACGACTCGACTACGGGTCAATACTCCCTCGCGGCATGGCGGCTCCTCAAAGTCGCTGCCGTATTGACCGTCTTGGCGGTCGCCACCGGAATCTTCTTCATGAAGCGCGGAGAAGTGCCGCAGGACCAAGGCGGAGACGCCATGGGGCTTGCAGCCAGCGCGAATGAGGAGAGACAACGATCATGAAGTTCGGAGCACTCACCATCTCTCTTCTCGTCGCAGCCGGCATTGTCCTGTCTCTTATACACATCTCCGAGCCCACGAGACTAGGCATGATCTCG
>CAJXRJ010000570.1 GCA_913058555.1 uncultured bacterium | reverse complement strand
ACACACTGCATATCGTCGGCAGCGTCAGATGTGTATAAGAGACAGGTTCCCAGAGAATCGCTTCGCAGGTCCCTTGCCCAAGCTCCTCGAAATGGACGGGTACGACGCGGCTTCGAACCGTCGCCAGGAGCGAGCTGCGGCTGGAGCTCTCGAGGATCAGGTGCACGCCCGGACGCGGCTCCTCGAGCGTTTTCAGGAAGGCATTCTGAGCCTCCTCCACCATCTTCTCCGCCTCACGAACGATCACGAACTTCCCGCGCCCTTCGGCGGCCCGCAGGGCCAAGAAGTCCTCGACCGAGGTGCCCTGATACGCGTCTTTCGGGCGGGGATCCCGGGTGGCGATGAAGTGAAGCGTGATCGCGTTCTGGTCATGCTTGCGGTGCTCGATGGTGAGGATGTCCGCGTGGGAACCGCTGCGAACACGCTTGCACGGTCCGCACTCGCCGCAGGGCGCACCGCCGCGGTCCACCTCGCTCCCGTTCGGGCCATGGTCACAGAGCAGGGTCGCCGCCAGCCACATCGCAGCCCGGAACTTGCCAATCCCTTCGGCCCCTTCGAACAAGAGTGCATGGGGAAGCGTTCCCTGCCCGGCCGCCTGGGCCAGCCCGCGGACGAGTTCGACGTGCCCCTGGGGTTCGACCCAGTCGGGCGCCGCATCGCGCGCCTTGGCCTTTTTCGGCGCCGCCTTCTTAATGGCCATGGGCCCCTCCCGCGTGCAGGCCGGTGACCCACGCACGCGACACGGCATCGCGCACTCCCTGGGCCACTTCGTCCTCGTCGCCCCTAGCGTTGACAAGCACCGCCGTAGGAACCAGATCCACGTAGCGCCGCATTCCACGGGCGACGCGCTGCTGGAACTCCAGCCCCCGGGACTCAAAGCGATCCGCCCCACCGCCTTCCCTGGCAAGGGCCCGCGCGAACGAATCCTCTGGATCGATATCGAGCACGATCTCATGGGTCGGAGCCGGCGCCCCGGCCCAACCGCGCAGGAGCTCCAAGAGCTTTGGCTCAGCAAAGGCGCCCACCTCGTCCAAGGGCGGCGGGCCGCCCTGGTACGCAAAAGTGGAGGCATGGAATCGTTCGATCACCACGTCCCGGCCTTCCGAAAGCGCGGGTGCCACGAGTTCCTCGAGGGTTTGACGCCGCGCTGCCGCGAAGAGCAGGGCCAAGGTCCCGCGACCGATTTGGACGCTCGGTTCGAGCAGCATTTCCCGGAGCCGCTCGCCCAGGACCGTGCTGCCCGGCTCCCGCAGGTGCAGCGGCTCGGCTCCGTGGTCGCGCGTCTTCAGCCAGTCCACGAGCCGGCCCGCCTGGGTGGTCTTCCCGCAGCCATCGATCCCGTCGAGGACCACAAACATCGGCCCCTGCCGGTCCGACGGGGCGCCTAGGGGGGCGCCGAGGTCCTTGCCTGTTGTTCCGTCTCCGGGAGTCATCGTGCATCTATCGTAAGGCCCCCGCATGGGAGAAAGGGCCTCACGTTCCTACTTGGGGCCGGCGTGGGACGGGCGTGGGGACTGCGTGGGCCCCACATGGGCCCTTACTTGGGTGCTGTCGCGGCCTCTTCGCAGCGGGCTACAGCTTCCTGCAGCCCTTTGACTTCTTCATCGCCCATGGGTTGCGGCTCAAGCATCGATTCAGGGATCTCACCGAGTATTCCAGGGGGCAGGTTCGCCGGATCCGAGCCGGGGGGGAGCCGCTCCGGCGGCCCCACGTACACCAAGTGATCGGGGTCGAACAGGGGCGGCACTGCGAGGGCCACCCGGTACTCACGGGCGGCCTCCTCGAATCGACCGAGCCGCTCGAGGGCCGCCCCCCAGGCGATGTGGAGGTCTCTTCGGAACATGTCCACTTCGTTGGCCTCGTCGAAGAGCTTCACGGCGGCTGCGTCGCGCCCGTTTTCCACGTGCCACCGGGCCACCTTCATGCGCCCGTCGTATTCGCCTGCGTTCCAGCCGACCCAGGCCTCAAGCCACTCCATGGCGGCGTCTTCATCCCCCATCGTTTGATGGAGATCCGAAAGAAGCCGCTCCGCCGAACGCGCCCCGTCATTGAATCCGGGGAAAGCCTCCACCGCGCTCTCCAGATAGCCGAGGGCCTCCGTCATGTTATCCTGCGTCGCGCCCCCCTGGAGCGCCAGCTGGGACAGCCCGATGAACGCTCGGTACTCCTGCCCCCCCGCCGCAACGGCCTCTTTCCAAAGCCGCCTCGCCTTGTTGGGCTGGGTCGCGTTGAGGGCGATCTCCCCTTGGAGGAAAAGCGCACGGGGCGGGAGATCCCCCGCCGCGCGCAGAACTTCGATGGCCCGCTCCGCATCGACCTTGCGGCGCGACTGCCAGGCGCCGTAGGCCACGGTGCACCAATCGTCCGCCCATTTAGAGCGCGCCTCGTCCGCTTCGGGGGGCGTTTCTTTGAGTCGAATCTGGATCCGCCGCGCCGTGCGCGCGGACCAGCGGGGTTCCACCTTCAGGTCCTTGATGCGCTCGTAGACAAAGCGTTGGAACTTCGCGTCGACCTCTTCGGGCGTGGCTTTGAAGACCGAGCCGAACGCTTGGTCCAGGTCCGCCCCGAGGTTGAACGCCTCCAGCAGCCTCACCATGGGCTGGAAGCCGTGCTCCTCGATCAACATCTCGCAGAGTAGCCCGCCTTGGTAGTAACCAAAGAGGATGCGTGGTCCACGGAAGGCTCGGTTCAATTCCCGCAGCGGGATGAGGTTCTGGCTGGCATACGCGTCCACAAGATCGCGGCGCATGTTGCGTGTCCAGGTGGGATTGCGCGTGACCTCTTCCCACGTCGCAAGCCCCTCCGTGATCCAACGGGGGCAACGGTTGTTCGAAAGGCCGAGGTGCACGACGTGGCTGAATTCATGGAATCCAGTGCGCGCCCAGGAGAAGCCCCCCCGCAGGCGCGAGAGTGGCGACACGGCGGTCACGACGGGCCCAAAGCAAACCCCAAGCGCAGGGAAGCCCTCGAAGCCGACGGAGCGCACGGAGAAGTCCTGGAGCCGCCGGAAGATCGCGATCGTCGTTGGGCCCGGGGTGTGGCCGTAGCGCTTTGAAAGCTCCTCTCGGGCCTGGGCGTAGTAAGGCACGAGGTACGCCCGCAGCACCTCCGCCGCGTCGGGTTGCCAAGAGAAGCTGAGGGCGCCGTGGGACTCCAAGTCGTGGGTACGCTTGATGCGGTCCAACACGAGGGTCAGGTTGGTCCGGAACGCGTCCCGCCGCCCGCGGGCCGCCTCTTCCGCCTTGGCGAGGGCTTCGCGGGCCCCGTCTTCATCGCCCGTGTTCGCCAGGGACTTTCCGAGCTCCGTCCAGGCCTCGTAGTCGTACGGGTCGCGCTGGGTGGCCGCATCCAGGAAGCCAATCGATTCCGCGAAGCGGTAGAGCTCGCTCAGGTGAATGCCGATCGATCGCTCAGGCAGACTGTCGAGGGGCGCATTCTTCAGGAGCTCCTCGAGGATCGCCGCACAGTCGTCCCTGCGATGCTCCACCCAGGCCAAGGCGGCGTGCAGCGTGCGCACGTCCCTGCGCTTCGGCGCCAGCTCATCCAAGCGAGCGAGCTTCTTCCGAAGCACCACGAGCTTGCCGTCTTCGAGGTCCGCAGAAGCTCCCATCACAAGGCCCCTCACGGAGTCTGGGTTGGCCTTGAAGATCTCACCGAGGATCTCGTCAGGGGACTTGCTGACCCGGCGCCGGTTGAAACGGTGAAGGATGAACTGCGCGATCAGCGCATCCTCGTGGGTTTTGTGAATCTCCAACGCCCCGCGGAAGAGGTTCCCGGCCGAGCGTTTGCCCTCCGCTTCGATCTCCCGTTCGCTCTCGAAGTAGAGACTGCCAAGCTCCACCAGGATGTCCGGCTCCTCACCGCCCCCCAAGCGCGCCACCTTGTCGGCGGCGACGATCGTCTGGGATGCCGCCGTCAACATGCCGGCCCGGCGCTGGCAGCGGGCCTTGGCGAGTAGTGCCTTCCAATCGCCCGGGTCGGGGTCGGTGCCTGCCCCGGAGCGGGCGAAACGCTCGGCCCCGGCGCGGTCCCCGAGGGAGTCCCGCAGCATGACGAAAGTCCAAGCGTCCAGGGGATTGGTACCGGGGTCCAGGTAGGGCCGCTCGCCTCGGCGCTCCTCAAGCCTCTGAAGGGCCTCTTCCGCACGGCCCGTTCGCACGAGCACTTCGGCCAACAGCCGCCCCGCCGCCGCGAGCTCCTCCTCGGAGCTGGCAGCCGCGAGGGCCTCCGCGGCCGTGGACTCCGCGCGCCGCAAATCCCCTTGGTCGAGCCGGGTCCTGCCCCGCACCGTGAGGGTGAGGGAGTCTTCCTCGTCATCGTCCAGAAGTGTGTCGGTGATCGCCAAGGAGTCTGCGTAGGCACCCCGCCGGCGAAGGAGGTCCGCCTCCTCACGCTCCTGGCGCACGAGTTCCTCGATGTCCTCATCGTCCTGCCAGGGAATCCAGCCGGAACCGGGGGCCGCCGAGGAAAGCAACACAGGCTGAACGGGAGGAGTGACCGAGCCGGCCAAGCCGGTGGACAATCCCGAGGAGAGGGCCAGGAGACCAAAAATAGGAAGAGCCATACCCACAACATGGCACCCCAGCCACGGGGCTCCAAGCAGTGGTCCGGACGACTTGGTGAAGACTGTGTCCAGGCGACCGTTGAACCACCCCCCTCGGGTGCTGTATCCAGGGGGCCATGGCCGGACAATTGAGCGCGGGGAATGGGGTGGCTGGCAAGGACCAGGAGTTCCCCGAGGGGCAACGAGGGATCGATGGGCGCCTGAAAGGGCGGCGATCGGGACGTTGGCCAGGGTCGTCGATCGGGCGGATCACCGATTTGGGACGGCTCGCCTTCCTGGGCCTGGCGCTCCTGGGCGTCGCCGCCAGCTGCGGCACGCCCCAGCGACGAATCGCCCCTGTGCGCACTGGCACGGGAGGCAGCGCGGGTCCCGAGGCCGTCGGCGTCGCCCCCACATGGGCCACGGCCCCCCACTCCTGCTGTCTCTTATACACATCTGACGC
>CAJXRJ010000569.1 GCA_913058555.1 uncultured bacterium | reverse complement strand
ACACTGCATATCGTCGGCAGCGTCAGATGTGTATAAGAGACAGCCCCAGAGCCGAAGAGCTCACCCCTCGGCGCGCTCTTCCTGGCCGGTAAGAGCCTTCCCGCTGGAACACCGGTGTTTCTGGAGGCCACCCACCGACACGTGGGAAGCCTCAACGGGAAGGGAGCGCTCATGGATGACGCGACCAAGCCACCCCATCGGTCGCTGTCAGAGCGAATCGAAACGGGTCCGCTGGTGATGGTGGTGGAGTCTGGCGTCGTCGTGATCCGCAAGGGGCAGAGCGCTCTGACTCTCGAGCGGCTTTGGGTCGATGAGCAAGCGCCGCGGCCTCTCACGTGCTCCCTCGCCGGCCGCTCCGCTTGCCTTGCCCTCAATGGGGATGCATCGCGTGTGGCCGTGCTCAGCCATAGCCAGGGAGCGGTGGAGGGAGCCGTCCACGCCTGGAATGCGGACGGCTACCGAGTCCTGTCGCGCACGGTCCTGGCCCCCGCCAATCCAAAGCCAGCGACCCCCGCGCGCACCTTCCCGACCGTTCCAAAGGGAGTCCGATTCGACTTGGATGGGCGGTCCGCGTGGGCCCTGATGAGCTCTTGCGACGCGACCGAGCTTGGCGGCGATCGCACACACCGACTCCCCGAGAGCATGTTCGGAGGATCCGCTGTGTCCGACTTCCAGTTCGACTCCGGCCGCAGCGACGTCGTCTGGTTTGAAGCGGACTTCGGGCGACTTGGGGCCGCGAAAATCGGATCGGACGAGGCCGTTGAGCTCGCCAAGGTGGGCCACGGGACCATGGGGTCCCAGGCGGGATGGGTGGACATGACGGGGCGCTGGATTGCCGTCACGGGCAACGACTCGCGGGACCACTTCCTCATGGATCGAACGTCGCAGCAGGTCGTCCAGTCACTGGGGACCGACTTTGCGATCACCGCTCGTGGTCAAGGGAGCCTCTTGGCTCTTTCAGGGCAGGCGTCCTTGAGCGCCCCCTACCTGGAGGGGCCTGTGCTCAAGCGAGCCCTCAGGGACTGAATCCCATGGGCCCCCAGAACATGGGGCGACTCCATGTCGCGCGTTCGGACCGAACTCGCTTCAATAGGCCCCATGCGATTCGATCTCCCGCGCTGTGTGAAGGCCCTGACCGTCCCTGTTCCTATGGCTTGGGGTGGCTTGCTTCTGGCGGGCTTCGCCATGACAAGCGGGCTTTCGGCCTGTTCGGGGGGAGAAGGTGACGGACCGCGGTTCGCGTTTGTGTCGAACGGAGTCGATCCGTTCTGGAACGTGGCGGGCGCTGGCGCCCGCGCGGCGGCGGCGGAGTTTGACGTGCGAGTCGACCTCGTTTACCCCGAGGGCGGCGTCGTCGACCAAAAGCAGAAGCTCGAGGATCTCATTGTGCGGGGCGTCCAAGGCATTGCCATCAGCCCGATCGATGGGGTGAACATGGTGCCGCTCCTGAACAAGATTGCTGAGACTACACCACTGATCACCCAGGACTCGGATTCACCGGGCTCGAATCGGCGTTGCTTCGTCGGCGTCGACAACTACGTCTGCGGCATGGCCTGCGGAGAGCTGCTCAAGGAGGCGTTGCCCGACGGCGGCAAGGTCGCGCTCTTCATTGGCCGTCTCGAACAAGAGAACTCGCAGCTTCGGCGGCAGGGCGTCATCGACGTGTTGCTCGGGCGTGAGCCAGACGCAACACGCCGCGATTCCGTGGAAGGAACCCAGACCGGCAACGGATTCACCATCGTCGCGACTCGCACGGACGACTTCGACAAAGCCCAAGCCAAAGCCAACGCCGAGGATGTCCTCGTGGCCCACCCGGACCTCAAGGGCATGGTCGGGCTCTTCGCCTACAACGCTCCCGCGTGCCTCGAGGCACTGCGCGGTGCGGATCGCCTAGGTGAGGTCAAAGTGAGCTCGTTCGACGAACAGGAGGCCACCCTCGACGGCATCGAGGCGGGAACGGTGCTTGGGACGATTAGTCAAGATCCATTCCAGTATGGCTACCACTCGATTCGCATCCTGAATGGACTCGCCAAGGGTGACGAGAGCGTGCTTCCGGATGGTGGTGTGCACCGCGTGGAACCGAAGATCGTGACCAAGGCGAACCTCGCCGAGTTTCGGATGAAGCTGGCGAAGGACGTGGCGGCCGGCGCCAAGTGACAGCGACGTCCCTTAGCCCTGATGGAGACCGTGGGGCGGCGCGGGTCCTGTCGGCTCCGCTTCTGTCTGCCCACGGGCTGACGCGCCGGTTTCCAGGTGTGCTGGCCCTGGACCGCGTGGACCTAGAGGGCCGCGTGGGTGAAGTGCTGGCCTTGGTCGGCGAGAACGGAGCGGGTAAGTCGACCCTGCTAAAGCTCCTCGCCGGGGTCGACCGTCCAGACTCTGGGGAGATGCAGTTTGAAGGGGCCCCGTGGCGCCCCGCAACGCCGCGGGCGGCGGCGTCGAGCGGGGTGGCGCTTGTGCACCAAGAGCTGTGCCTGGCGGAAAACCTGTCGGCTGCCGCGAACATCGCGCTTGGGCGCGAGCCCCGGCGATTCGGGCTGGTGAAGCGCGCCGAAGTGCGCGAGTTCGCGCGCGCCGCCCTCGATCGCGTCGGGGCACGCTTCGATCCTGAGAGCCTCGTCGCGACGCTTTCGGCGGGGGAGCGCCAGCTCGTGGAGATCGCCAAGGGGCTCGCCGAGGAGGCCCGCGTGCTGATCCTGGACGAGCCCACGTCGAGCCTCACGATGCGCGAAACCGAGCGTCTCTTCGAGGTCGTTCGCAAGCTGCGCAGTGAGGGCGTCCTCGTGATCTACGTCTCCCATCGCCTTGGCGAAGTGCTAGAGCTTGCCGACCGAGCCATCGTCCTCAGGGACGGCTGCAACGCGGGGATGCTAGAGGGGGATACGCTCACCCGTGCCGGCCTGGTGAAGAGCATGGTGGGCCGGGAGGAAGCGGCCGTCCGTGGGCGGAGTTTTGAGGCAGGCGACGGGGCCGCGGCCCTTGAGCTTCGGGCGCTTCGCACCGAGGACTGGCCGGCGTGCCCGGTAAACCTCGCCGTCGCGCCGGGTGAGATCGTGGGCCTCGCGGGGCTTGTGGGGGCGGGGCGCACGGAGCTCCTTGAGACGATATTTGGTCTGCGCGGGGCCGTAGGCGGTACGGCCCAACTGGCGGGGCAGCCCTTCGCTCCTTCCGGTCCCCGCGCTGCCATCGCGGCGGGCGTTGCTCTTGTGCCGGAGGATCGCAAGGAGCACGGGCTGCTGCTCGACGAGCCGGTGCGCGCCAACCTGGCACTTGCCACCCTTGAGCGCCGTCGCCGCGGCCCCCTCGTGGACGCTGCGGCGGAGCGTGTTGTGGCCGAATCAGCTGTCGCACGCCTTGGCATTCGCACATCGACGATTGAACAGATCGCGGGGACCCTCTCCGGGGGCAACCAGCAGAAGGTCGTGATCGGGCGTTGGCTCGAGACGGCTCCGCGCGTCCTCCTCCTCGATGAGCCGACCCGCGGAGTCGACGTCGGGGCCCGCGAGGAACTCTACGCCCTGCTTGAAGACCTGGCGAAGGCCGGCCTCAGCGTGCTCTTTGCGTCGAGCGATCTGGAGGAGCTTCTGCGCCTCGCGGACCGTATCGTCGTCATGCACGAAGGCGCGATCGCTGGCGAAGTTCTTCGGTCCGAAGCGAACGAGACGCGAGTGATGGAACTCGCCACGGGCGGCAGCACCATGGAAAACAAAGACGCATGAACGTTCGCGGAAAGGTATTGGGCATCTTCGCGCTGCTCGTCGTGATCGTCATCGTGACCGGGTCTTTGAACCCACGTTTCTTCGGCGCCGGAAACCTGGAGAATGTCACCCAGAGAACCGCGCTCTTCGGGATCCTCGGAATTGGTGCCGCGTTTCCGATCGTCACCGGAGGCATCGACCTTTCGATTGGGGCGGTGGTGGGCCTCTCGGCGACGCTGCTTCCGTGGCTGCTTGATGCCGGCTGGTCGGCGCCAGCGGCGTTGCTGATGGTGCTCTTGGTTGGCGCGTCCCTCGGGGCACTCCACGGGCTTTGCATCACGCGCCTCGGGCTGCAGCCGTTCGTAGTGACGTTGTGCGGGCTCCTGATTTACCGTGGCGTTGCGCGCCAATGGACAGGGGACCAGACCCAGGGGTTCAGCGGGCTCCATGACGGGCTGCGTTCCCTCGCCACCGGCCGTCCGTTTTCGATTGGGGCCTTCGACGTGCCCGCGCCTCTTTTGATCTTGCTGGTGGTGGGCCTCCTGGCGGGCCTCTTCCTTGGGCGCAGCGTCTGGGGCCGCTGGCTCCTGGCACTCGGCCGCAACCCAACGGCCGCCCACTATGCGGGGGTCCCGGTCAATCGCATGACCGTCGTGGCCTACGTGATCTCGTCGTTGCTAGCGTCCCTCGGGGGCATCCTGTTCGCCCTCGATGTGGGCAGCGTGCAGCCCGCGAGCATGGGCAACTTCTACGAGCTCTACGCCATCGCGGCCGCGGTGCTCGGGGGCTGCAGCTTGCGCGGCGGCGAGGGGTCGATCCTCGGTGTGATCCTTGGCGCTGCGGTCATGCGGCTGCTCTATAACTCTATCGTGCTGCTTGGCATCCCGAGCCAGCTCGAGTTCGCCATCGTCGGGGGGGTGCTCTTACTCGGCGCCATCGCCGACGAAACCGTGCGTAGATTCGCCCAGAACCGGCGCGCCAAAGAGCGCGCCCGGGCCCGTTCTGATACGACATGAAAACCCTCCGAACCCTTCTTTGCGTGCCGGCACTTGGCGCGCTTGGCTGCATGACTACACCCCTCGATTCGGCTGCCCCCGGCCCACCCGCGGCGTCCTTTGGAACGACCCAGGGCGGGGAGAAGGCGACCGCCTGGACGCTGCGAAACGAGAGCGGCATGGAAATCGTCGTGACGGACTTTGGAGCGACTCTGGTTTCGGTGCGCGTGCCCGACCGGACGGGGGAGTTCAGCGACGTGGTGCTGGGATTTGACGACGTGGGCGGGTACGAGGGCGATGGCAACCAGTATTTCGGGTGCACCGTGGGCCTGTCTCTTATACACATCTGACGCTGCCGAC